>JAFDHU010000159.1 GCA_019308625.1 Deltaproteobacteria bacterium | reverse complement strand
CGGCCAGCCCTCCGGCATGGCCCTGGTGTCCGCAGACAAGCGGGCCTTTCAATCTTACGGCCTCAAGGCCTCCCACATCGCCCCGGTGTGTCTGGACTGCGCCGAGCGCTATGCCAAGGCCGTTAACGCCCTGCGGGAACGGGAAGACTCTCGCCTGGTGGTGGGGCCCCTGCTCTATCTTTTCTGGACCCGCCAGGATACCGGCTTCAATGTGGCCGCCCTGTTTTCCCAGCCCCGCCCGGAGGAGGTGAAGGAACTGCTGCGCGCTGCCGCCAAGGGGCGGGCTTACACTGCGGTGGATGCCGAGGCCTTCTATACCGTGGCCTTGGCTGCCAGCGGCGGCCGGGTGGTGGTGCGAGACTGGCTGGAGACCACCCTGGGGGAGGTGAAGGGGCATCTGGCCCGCTGGTTTCTCCTGCAGCGCCTGGTGGACTGGGACGGCTCCGAAGGCCCCCCTCTGGGGCTGTTCGCCCTGTCCCGGAGCTTGACCCCAGCCAGAGGCAACTTCCAGCGGGACCTGCCTCCCAACGCCCCCCGGGCCCTTCTGAAGGTGGCCCTCCAGGGAGGAGCTCTGCCATACTGGCTCCTTTTCCAGGCTCTCAAAAGAAACCGGGCCGAACAGGCCCTGAACCGGCCTCGGGCCGCGCTCATCAAAATGGTTTTGCTGTCTCAGGAAAAATCTTTTCAGGAGGATGCCATGGTGCGTTTGGATGAAGACAATCTCAAGGAAGCCTACCTGTTGGGCCGGCTCCTGGCCGTGCTGGAGCAGGTGCAGATGCTGGCGGTCAGCCCCAAGGCCACCCTGATTGACCGTTTCTACGGCACCGCCTCCACCGCCCCGGCTTCGGTGTTTTCTCGGCTGCTCAAGGGGGCTCAGGCCCACCTGGGCAAGCTCCGCAAAGAGCGGCCCTCAGCCTATTATGCCCTGCAGGAGCGCCTGGAGGACATCCTGGGAAAACTCTCGGACTTTCCCAAGGTCCTCTCCCTGGAGGACCAGGGCTGGTTTTCCCTGGGCTACTACCACCAGCGGGCCTGGGACCGGGCCCAGGCCAGGGCCCGCAAAGAGGCCGGCGAAGCGGTCCTTGAGGAAGAATTGATTATCTCTGAACCCGAAGAACAAGATTAAGCCAAGGAGGAAAATGTCATGCAAAACCCCGTTCTTACCGATGTCAGCCGCCGCCACGACTTTGTCCTGATCTTTGAAGTCATTGACGGCAATCCCAACGGCGACCCCGACGCCGGCAACCTCCCCCGGGTGGACCCCGAAACCATGCAGGGCCTGGTCACCGATGTCTGCCTCAAGCGCAAGGTGCGGGACTATGTGGACGCCGTCCGCGGCGAGGAGGCCAACTACAAAATCTACGTCCAGAACAAAGGCATCGCCTTAAGCACCCTGAACCGCCGGGCCTATGAAGAGCTGGGCATTAGGTCCACCGGTGTCAAACAGAAGCGCAGCGACGTGGAGCAGACCCGGGCCTGGATGTGCAAAAACTTCTACGACATCCGCACCTTCGGCGCGGTCCTCACCGTTGACCCCAACTGCGGCCAGGTGCGGGGCCCGGTGCAGCTCACCTTCGCCCGCTCCGTGGACCCCATCGTTCCCCTGGACCTGGCCATCACCCGGGTAGCCATCACCCGGGAGCAGGACGTGGAAGTGGTGGAGACTGAAACCGGGGCCCTGGAAGGCGGCAAGGTCACGGAAATGGGCCGCAAGGCCCTGGTGCCCTACGGCCTCTACGTGGGCTATGGCTTTGTCAACCCTCACTTCGCCGAACAAACCGGGTTTACCTCTGAGGACCTGGCCCTCTTCTGGGAGGCCCTCCTTAAGATGTGGGACCTGGATCGCTCCGCCAGCCGGGGCCGCCTGGCCTGCCGGGGGCTTTACGTCTTCACCCATGACAACAAACTGGGCAAAGCTCCGGCCCACAAGCTCTTTGATCTGGTCACCGTGAACCGCCGCCACCCCGAGGCGCCAGCGCGTTGCTTCCAGGATTATCAGATCCAGATCCCCCGGCCGGAAGACCTGCCCCCGGGGGTCACTCTCACCATCCTGGAGGGCTGAAGATGTCTGAGGAGCTGCTCCCGCCAAGGGCGGAGGACTGGGGCGATCCAGACTTAATACCCATCTCCGCCCTGGAGCATTACAGCTACTGCCCCCGCCAAGCCGCCCTCATCCATGTAGAGGCGGTCTGGGAGGAGAACCTCTATACCCTGCGGGGGCGGTTCGTGCATGAACTGGTGGACGTCCCCGGAGAAGAATGGCGGGAGGGCGTGCAGCTGGAGCGCAGCCTTCCCCTGCTCTCCCGCCGTCTGGGGCTGGTGGGCAAGGCCGATATCGTGGAGTTCCATGACGACACCCCTTACCCGGTGGATTACAAGCACGGGCCCCGGCGCCGCCATGAACATGACGACCTCCAGCTTTGCGCCCAGGCCGTGTGCCTGGAGGAGATGACCGGCCGGCCTGTTCCCCGGGGAGCCATCTTCCACGCTTCCTCCCGTCGCCGCCGGGAAGTGCGGTTTGACGCGGCCTTGAGGCAGCGTCTGCTGGAGGCAGTGACCGGCCTGCGCCGCCTGCTGCAGCAGAATGCCCTGCCGCCGCCGGTGAACGACGCCCGCTGCCGGCGCTGCTCCCTCAAGGCTTCCTGTCTGCCCCAGGTGACCGGGGAACCCCGGCGTCTCCGCCGGTTCCTCGCCTCTTTGTGGCAAACGGAGAAGGAGCCATGAAAACCTTGCTGAATACCCTATATGTGCAGACCCAGGGGGCCTGGCTCCGGCTGGACCACGACACCGTGAAGGTGGAGGTGGAGGGCCAACTTCGCCTCCAGGTGCCCTTGCACCACCTGGGGGGCCTGGTCCTGTTCGGGGATGTTCTCTGTACTCCGGCCCTCCTGGCCCGGTGCGCCGCGGACGGCCGCAGCGTGGTCTGGCTGTCGCCCGCCGGCCGCTTCCAGGCCCGCCTGGAAGGGCCGGTGTCCGGCAATGTGCTGCTGCGCCGGGCCCAGCACGAAGCCCACGGCCATCCCGGGCGCAGCCTGGCCATCGCCCGACACTTGGTGGCCGGCAAGGTGAAAAACCTCCGCCACTCCCTGCTGCGCAGCGCCCGGGAGGCCGACTCCGCCCAAACGGAAAAGCCCCTCCGGGACGCCGCCCGGCTCCTGGCCGACATCCTGGGCAACCTGCCCGGAGCCGCCACCCTGGATGCCCTGCGGGGTCTGGAAGGCGAAGCCACCCGCCGCTACTTTGCCGTATTCCCCCATATGATCAGGGGTGAACAGCAGTTCTTTGTGTTCAACGGCCGCAGCCGCCGACCGCCCCTGGACCCGGTCAATGCCTTGTTGTCTTTTCTTTATGCTCTGCTTATGAACGATTGCGTCTCCGCCGCTCAAGGCGTGGGGCTGGACCCCCAGGTGGGGTTCCTGCATGCCCTGCGCTCCGGACGGCCGGCTCTGGGACTGGACCTGATGGAGGAACTCCGACCGGTGTTGGCAGACCGCCTGACCCTCACCTTGATCAACCGCCGTCAGCTCAAAGAGGAGGATTTTCACCTGCGCCCGGGAGGAGCGGTGCTTCTCAACGATCAGGGCCGGAAAAAGGTGGTGGTGGCCTACCAGGAACGGAAACAGGAAGAAATCACCCATCCCCTGCTTAACCAGAAAATGCCCCTGGGACTGGTCCCCCATATCCAGGCCCGCCTCCTGGCCCGCCACCTCCGGGGGGACCTGGAGGCCTACCCCCCTTACCTGCACCGCTGACAAGGAGGACATCTCATGCAGGTTTTGGTTGCCTATGACGTTTCCACTGAAACACCGGCCGGGCGCCGCCGTCTGGTGAAGCTGGCCCAACAATGCAAGAACTTCGGCCAGCGGGTGCAAAAGAGCGTGTTCGAGTGCGCCGTGGATGAGATGCATTTTGAACGGCTCATTCGGGCCCTGACCAAAATCATCCATCCCGAGGAAGACAGCCTCCGGATCTACCGCCTCATGGAACCAGTGGAGAAGTATGTCCGGGTCTATGGCTGGGACAAGAAGGTGGACTTTGAGAAGCCTTTGCTGGTGTGAGGGCGAACCCCCAGTGGCCCCCAGTTCCCGGGAGGGTTCGCTGGCAGGAAAATGCTCGGCATTTCAGGTGCTAATGGAGCCAGACGATATTTTGGGTGTCGCCACACCCCTGCTAAAGAAGTGGATCGCCTTTCGGGGTGGGACAAACCAGGATTATTGGGCCTCATTTGAGGCTGCCGTTGCGCCCGGTTCTGTAACCGGACGAGGATTGAAACAAATTCCACCTGATGAACCACCAGAACGCCCCTGCCAGTTGCGCCCGGTTCTGTAACCGGACGAGGATTGAAACGAATTCGTCAAACGGGCGGTCTCCTGGTGGCATGAGGTTGCGCCCGGTTCTGTAACCGG
>JAFDHU010000158.1 GCA_019308625.1 Deltaproteobacteria bacterium | reverse complement strand
GTGCCGTCCCAGAGAAAGCCCTTGGATTGGGACTGGGCCAAGGCCAGGCCGGAGCAGGTAAACAGGATGACTAGCCCGATAATCCATGCCTTTTTGCTGATGGTCATAAGTGGAATTCCTCCCATGCTTGAAATTGGGATGCTTCAGGTGCGGTTGCGCGCCTGGCGCGATTTGGGCGCCGCAATTATTCCTTTTTTCCGGACGGTGCGGCAGCGCCGTTTTTTGGTGATTGCCGTGGTTTTCCTTTTGCTTTTGAGTCCCAGCCTGGTTTTCCTGGCGGCCTTTTTCCGTCGGGTTTTGGTTTTAGCGATTCTTTTGGCTTTTTGCTTCTGCACCCTTGGGTCTGCCGGGTCTCAGGCTGGGCCAAAGGCGGGACGTCCTCCAGCATGGGAGGAATGGCCGACAGGTCTGCTCGGGTTTGCGCCGGCGTCGGGACCTGAAGGCTGACAACCAGAGCTCCGGCCGCAATAAATGTCAGAAACCGTCTCATAAGGCTTTCCCCGAAAAGATGTGATGGGCTTTTGGGGGAGGGATTTTCCCTGAAGCACTCCTCACACTCAGGCGCCTGATGGGACGGCCTCCGGCTCGGTCCAGGCCTGCTACCGTTTGATAATCCCCGTTTTCCGTGCGATCAGCCTGAACCGGTGCGGCCGTCCTGACTCTGCCACCTGTCCTTTCCGCCGTGCCACCAAACCGTCTGAGGCCGGCCGGAAACCTCCCCCCTCAAGCCAAGTGACAAGCCATTAAGCAGGCTGCGCCCCCTCCAGATTTTTGGCTGGTGGCGGTGCAGGGATTCGAACCCCGGACACTGCGGATATGAGCCGCATGCTCTAACCAACTGAGCTACACCGCCACTGACACTAAAATATATTCAGGTCCGGGGTTTCTGTCAATTGAATTTGCCCTCCTTTAACCCTTCAGAGAACGGCAGGGAGGGAAAAGTTAAAGGGAAATCAAGCTGCCGGAGAGGCAGCAACTCAACCTGGCAGCAAGCGGGTGGAAGGCCCCGGCTACAGAGCAGTCTTACGCACCTTTTCCCCCGGAGGTCATTAGTCTGCCCACTTAAGCCACCAACCCGGCCAACTGACTGAAGGAATCTATTAAGACCTCCGGGGCGGCCTGTCGGAGGGCCTCCGGATCCCCGTAGCCGTAAGTCACTCCCAGGGTGAGGGCGCCGGCCCCTCGGCCGGTGTGGATGTCCGTCGGCTTGTCGCCCACCATCAAGGTGCGCTCTGGGCTGGCCTGCAACTCCCGGATGAGGGCGGCGAGACCTGCCGGCTGGGGCTTGAGCATCCCGTAGCTGTCGCCGCCTTTCACCGCCACGAAAAAAGGCGCAATTCCCAGCACCTCCACCACCTGCCGGGAGAGACGCTCCATCTTGTTGGAGAGCACGGCGAGTTTTTTGTGGGAAAGGACTTCCAAGGTTTCCCTGACTTCCGGATACAGGCGGGTCAGGTGGCCGCAGTGCTGGGAGTAATGCTCCAGATAAAGCTTAAGGGCCTTCTCAAACAGGTCTTGATGCCCCTCTCCGAGGAAGCGGCGCACAAAGGTCTTTTCCCCTTCGCCGATCATCTGCTGGATGACCGCGGCCGGATGCTCCGGCAGCCCCAGGCAGCGACAGGCATAATTGGCCGCGGCGGTAAGGGCCGGCAAGGAATCGGCCAGGGTGCCGTCCAGGTCAAAGACAATCAGGTCCACCGGAAGTTTTGCGGACATAATCACCCATACTCCCAAACCGGGAAATACACCCGGGAGCCGGCTTTCCCCGTGTCAGGGGACATTCCATTTCCGGAGAGGAATCATGCCGCCTGCAAATCCTGATAGCAGGGCAGGACCCCCAGGCCGTGGGCGCTTTTCACCCCGGAGAGGATGGCCTCCTCCAGGACCTTTTCTGCCAGCAGACCCAGGAGATGCAGGTCGGCTTTGACCTCCGGGCGGGCCAGCACAAAGACGATGTCGCCGTCAAACAGGGTGTGCACCGGGCGGATGGTGCGGGCCAAGGCGTTGTGGCCCATCTGGGCGATTTTCTGAGCCTCTTCCCGGGTGAGCACGGCGTTGGTGGCCACCACCCCGATGGTGGTGTTGGGCTCGCCGAAGCGCCGGCGCACCACCCCCTGGCGGATGAGCCGGGCAGCATCGGCAAACTCCTTGCTTTCCGGGGAGGTGCGCACCCCGGCGACGATCTCCCCGGTGGCCGGATTCACCACGTCGCCGAAGGCGTTCACCACCGCCAGGGCCCCTACTTTGAGGCCATCCGGGGCTTCCATGAAACTGGTGCCCAGGCCCCCCTTGGTGGCCTGCCGGATGCCCAGAAGCTTGCCCACGCTGGCCCCCACACCGACGCCGAGGCTGCCGTCGCCCTGCGGTTCGGTTCTGGCCGCCTCACAGGCGGCATAGCCCATGGCCTTGTCCGGCCGGACCCGGCAGTTGCCCAGGGACAGGTCATAAATCACCGCGGTGGGCACAATGGGTACCCGGGTGATGGCCACATCAAAACCCCGGCCCCGGCCCTCCAGATACTCCATGACCCCGCCAGCAGCGTCCAGCCCAAAGGCGCTGCCCCCGCAGAGGAGCACCGCGTGCACTTCGTTGACAATGTGAAAATCCAGGAGGGCATCAATCTGGCGGGTGCCGGCCGCGGAACCCCGCACATCAAGGCTCCCTATGGTGCCCGGCGGGCAGAGAATGACCGTGCAGCCGGTGACATTTTTAAAATCGCTGGCATGACCGACAGCAAAACCGGGAACTCGGGTGATCATGGCGATGCAGGGGAGGCGGGGGATACGGCCGGCACCACCCGGCCGTTCCTGATGGTCAGCACGTACAGGGCCAGCTCCGCCTGGCGGTCGGGGTTGAAGCCCCGGAACCAGGGGATTTCCGGCAGGCTGGCCAGGGTCCGGAGCCTGCGGGGCAGCTCCGTCCGGGTGAGGTAGGGCTCTGAGGCCAGAGCCTTGACCAGCAGCTTCACCGCCAGGTAGCCCTGAAAGGCCAGATAATCCGGCTGGGTGCCGTAGCGCCGCCGGAAGGCGTTGACAAACTTCTGCACCGCGGGATTGGGGTCCCCGGCATAAAAGGCATCCACAAACAGCACCCCTTCCAGGGTTTGGGCCAACCCCTGCTGGCCAGGGCTGGGACGCACCAGGTTGGTGCCCAGAACCTGGACCTGCCGCAAGGGATGACCGGTCAACTGACCCAGGATGGCCGCTACGGTAGGTGCGTCATCCGGGACGAACAGGGCCTCAAAGGTGGGGGAACCGGCAGTGCCCGGCTGAAACTTGGTGAGCAGAGGGGAGAGGGCGAAAGTGAAGTCCCGGGTCCCGGGGGGATAGATTTCCTGGGCCACCAGCACTCCGCCCCGCCCCGCCAGCTCTTCCTGGAAGAGACGGGAATAGGTGCGGCCATAAGGAGAGTTGGGGCTGAAGATACCGTAGCGGCGGAGGCCCAGGTTGGTGGCGTAGCCCACCAGGCGCCGGATTTGCGGCCGGGCCATAAGGGACACCTGGAAAATCTTGTCTCCGGCCTGGGTAAGGCCGGGTTTCTGGGACAGGGAAATCAGCGGAATACCCAGTTCCTGGGCGGCGCGGGCCGCGCTTTCGGCATCCGCGGAAGCCAGCGGGCCCACAAAGGCCAGAAGGTGGGGGTACCGGCTCAGGGCCCTCACCCCCTGGACGCAAAGTTTGCGGTCCCGGGGGCAGTCCTTGAAGACCAGCTCCACCGGCTGGCCCTGGGCCGCCAGTTCCATGCCCTGCCGGACCCGCCGTCCCAAGGCCGCAAAGTTGCCGGACAGTGGCAGCAGGCAGCCCAGCAGGGGCCGGTGGGGAGCCAGTTGCTGGGCGGCATACCTGGCCTCCCGGCTCTGAGGATAGCGTTCCTGCAGAATTTCCAGCCACTGCCGGGCATCCCCGGGCCGGCCCTCCTTCTGGGCGAGCTGGGCCAGCCGCAGGAGCAGCGGAGCACACAGGGGGGAGTCCCGGTAAAGGTTGACCAGGTGCTCCAGCTCCGCCGGGGTGGCTTCCTCCACTAGGCGGGTCCGCAGGTAATCAAACCACTCCTGATCCCCGGCCGGCAGGTCCTGGTACGCCAGGCGCAGACGGACGAAGGCGGTGGGGATTTGCCTACGCTTCAGGGCGATTTCGGTCAGCAGGGCATTGGTGGAAAATCTCAGAGAGCCTGGCAGCTCCGCGGCAGTGAGGCCCTCCAGCACTCGGGATGCCTGCTGCAGTTGATTCAGCTTGTAGTAGGCCCGTCCCAGATTGTACTGCACCTGGGCCCGGGTGGTGGGGTCCAGACTTTCAGACAGCAGGGCTTCGTAGCGCACCAGGGCGCCCTGCCAGTCCCCCAGCAGGCCCAGAATC
This sequence comes from Deltaproteobacteria bacterium, assembly GCA_019308625.1. Taxonomy (GTDB): domain Bacteria; phylum Desulfobacterota; class Desulfobaccia; order Desulfobaccales; family 0-14-0-80-60-11; genus DTHB01. Next base: position 398 of record JAFDHU010000158.1, on the reverse strand, counting down.
TCGGCCTCCCGGAGACGGGCCTTGAGGGCATACCGCCCTCGGGGATTTCCCTTAAGATAGGCGGTGTACAGTTGCCAAGCCTGCCGGTAGGCTTGGCGGTGGTAAAGGGTTTCCGCCTCCAGATACAGAGCGTCGCCCCGCTCGGAGACCCTTGCCGCTGGGGGCGGCGTCAGGGGGGCACAGGCCGCAAGAAAAAGGGGAAAACACCCGAGCAGGAGCAGGAGTAGCAAAAGAAAGGACTTTGTGCGCGTCATGGCAGCAGCCGCTGGCAGATTCAATCCGGGCTTTGGGCCCAAATTAGCAGATTATCGCCCCAATAGCCAGAGGGAATATGACCCCAAAGCGCAGTTGGAGCAGGTTCCGGCCGGGAAAGAGTCAATTTAGGGGAAATTAAAAAA
>JAFDHU010000157.1 GCA_019308625.1 Deltaproteobacteria bacterium | reverse complement strand
ATAGTGTTGGGTGGCCCCCCCTAATGTGGATGAGGACCACCGCTTCCCCTACCTTAAGCCCCTGAAAGAATTGATCCTGAGCACCATCAAGAGCGGCCGCGCCTACCTGGGCTTCTGCCTGGGCCACCAGCTGCTGGCCCACGTCCTGGGCTGCCGGGTGGGCCCCCTGCCCCAAAAGTCAGTGGGCTTCATCACCGGCCGACTCACCCCCCGGGGTTTGGTCCATCCAGCCTTTCAAGGGCTGCCCCAACACCTGGAGCTCTTCAAGTGGCACGGCCAGGGGGTCCAGCTGCCGGTGCCGCCGGGGCTGGCCATTTTGGCTACCTCGGCAGCCGCCAGGGTGGAAGCCCTGGGGCTGCTGGATAACCCCCGGGTGGTGGGCCTGCAGTTTGACAACCACGCCGGCTCTGGGGACGTGAGGCGCTGGCTGGAGCAGGACAAGGAATGGGCCCTGAGCGGATCCGGGCCCGACCCGGCAGGGATGCTGGCCCGGGCTGGCTCGGTAGCCCCGGAGATGGGCCGGCTTTTTCGCCGCTTCCTGCGCAATTTTTGCCTGACTGCCGGATTTTGTTGACCTCTGCCCAGGGTCGGGCTACGAGGTGACAGGTCCGTTAGTTGGACCGAGGCGTCCGGCCCAGCGCATCCCACCTCCGAGCGGCAATTTTTTCCCCTGCCAACGCCGGACTTTTCGAGCAAAAGGACCGAAATAGCCGTAATTCCAGGAACGGCCGAGGCCTCGCCGCCCTATGCCGTCCTCGGTCCGGCTTGGCACCGAAATTGAACGGGCGCGAAAAAAAATTGCGCAGGGGTTGGAGAAAATGAAGCGGAATAAAAAGACGGTTATTTTGGCCCATGAGGACCTGACCCCCCTCACCGAACACATCCTGGCCAAGATGGGGGAGGAAGGCAGGATCATCCGCCGCCGGTTGAAGGCATTTTACCGGGAGCGGTCTTCCGTGAAAGGTGCACCTTTGCAGGAGCCCCTAAAAGAACAGGTCATGGAAGCCGCCAACTGACAGGGTTTCCAACCGACAGAAAGTATTGGCCGCGTCCGGCAGGGGCCATGGGTGGAAAGCCACCCGGGGGTTGATGTTGAGGTGTTTCTCAGAAGAACCCCTATTTGAAATAACAGTTTCGAGATCGGGGATGGGCCAAAGTATAGACTTTTCAAAGTCTAGGCTTTGCCTCAGGTGCTTCAGTCCCCGGGCAAAACTTTGGAGGAGACAGGACCGATAGACGGGTCAGGCGCTGGCCCGGAGTCATCCCTGCAACCTGCCTGCCTTTCTTCAGGAACCGTTAGGGTTGATTGTCGGCGGTTTCCGATTTATATTGCACATAGCAAATACCTTTGCTGGTGCCCTGAAGTCAGGCTCTGTCAGGCAAGAGATTAATGTTCTTAAGAAAGCCCTGCAAACCGCTGGGGAAGGTCTCCGGATATCTTTCTGCCCTGTTGCTGATGCTGGGATTGCTGGCCGCGGGGTGTGGACAGAGAATCCTCACCCAATGGCCCCGGCAACAGATATTTAGCAGCTATCTGCGGCTCCAGGATGTGAGGCTGGGCATGAGCCGGACAGAAGTGGAAAGCATCATGGGCCCACCGCCGGTGCAGGAAGTAGGGGACTACCGCGGCGGGCGCTTCACCTTCTATTTTTACCGCACTCATAATATGGACTATGCCGGCAGCGGCACTGTGCGCGGCGGCTACACTCCCTTCATTTTTCAGAACAACCGCTTGGTAGGCAAAGGAAAGCGAGACTACTACCGCGCTTCGGATCAACTGGTGGAACAAGAGGCCCCACCCCCTCCCTGGAAGAAGCGCTCCTGGTGAGCCTGCTTATCTAATTCCGCTGGATCCCGCAGAAATTCCTCCTCTCTCTACAGGCCGGAAACAAAACCAAAGTCTGGGGTAGGCTGCGCGGGAAAGGGAACTGGTTCAGGCCCTGTTTCTGCAATTGAGTAAAAAAGCATCCTCTCCCAAGTCAATGGATTAACTTGGTCAGCAGAAGATTTTGGTATCCGGTTTGCACCCGTTAACCCCGGAAAGGGATTCCGAATGCTGGCGTTCACCTTCTACTGGTTCCTGCTGGCCTGCGAGTTAGCCGCTATTGTCCTGCTTATTGTGGGTCTGATCCATAAACTGAAGAAGATTTTCGGACGGTGTCCCCCACCCGCGGCGCCGCTACGGCGTTAAAGATCCTGAACGGGTCGGGCTGCTATTGTAACGTTTCCTGAACGACGTCGCTGCGGCGTGCTGGTGAGAGAACCATCAGGGTCACAGAAACGAGGGATGCCCGGGCCGCGGCTTGCCCGGAGCGGCGGTCAAGACTTAGGGGAATCAGGAGGTAGCCCTTCCCGGCTGGGCCCGATACGACTCCCCCAGAAACTCCCGGGCCATGCGGCAGGCTTCCGCCACCCGCTCCCGGAGGGACAGGCCCATGAGATCAGGGTGAAAATTGACGTAATTCTTCAGGCAGTAATAAATCATATCTATTTTGCGCTGGTCGTCGGCCAAATCAGGGTTCTCTGCCAAACACTCCTGGATGGCCTCTTCAATCTCTTCTTCCTGCTGGGATTTCTGGACTTTTCGCTTGAGGACTTCGCTGAAGTCCCCCAAGCCTCCTTCCTGATCGGTGACCAAACTCTCCAGGAAAGCGTGTTGCCGGTCTTCCGGGAGTTCGGCATCTGGCAGGAAATTATCCACCAGTTCAGCCACCTGGCGTTCCAAATCAGACCAGCCGGCCAGAAAGTCCAGGGAATCGGCGTGGAACTGCCCGGCCTCGGAAGGAGGGGGTGGCTCAGCTAGAGCAGTGGGCTCCGGAGCCGGGCTCTGGCTCCACTGAAGCACCTGCTGCTCCAGTTCCGCTACCCGGGCAGACAGTCGCCGCAACTCCGCCAGCACCGCCTCATAGCGATGGCGCTCAACAACCAGGGGCTCTGCCGAAAACGTGGGGGGGGCGTCCAGGGAGCCCAAAGGCACCCCGCTGACAGAGGCCCGGTAATAACGGCTGCTCACCAGATCCACCAGATATTCCCACCGTTCCGGGTTGTGGCGGGCATCGCCGTAAGGGGCATGCCAAAGCAGACCTAAAAGGAGCGGGGGATCCTGAAGACCGGCTTCCAGAGCCACCTCCAATAGGTCTTCGTAATATTTTTCGGGGGAGTCGACAGGCGCCAGCAGGGCCTGCATCACCGCAGCATGGGGGGAAATCAGGCCGTGGATTTCCGCCCATGAGGGAATTTCCGGAAGCGAGGTGACCGAACCGTCCACCGAACCAAAGGCGTGTTTCCTGAGAAACTGCCACAACTCCGGCGGAGGATATATCGGCGGGCTGGACCAGGGCGGCGTCAGCCAGCGCCAAGGCGTTTTGCCGGAAAACTCGGAAAAGGGGGGCAGAATCACCCAACCACCTTCCCCGTGCACCGTGATGAGGGCGTCCTGGAAGAGGGAGGTGCCGGGCAGGCGAGCCCCTGCCGGCAGAACGTAAAAATGCCGCTCCAGGTGATCCCCGCCCTGGGCCACCCAATCGGAGCGCCAGTCACCCAAACGGTCCAGAAACAGGTCCCCTTGACCCGCGGTGATTTCCACCACCAGGAGCTGGGACTGGCTGCCAGTGCGGACTCCCAGCCCCAGGGGCAGGTCCCGGGCTTCCAAATCGGAAAGCTGCCGGGACCATTGCTCCGGCGGCTGGCGGAAATCCACCGGCAGTTCCTTGCCTCGCTCGGTGTCCAGGACCACCAGGTTCCACCCCAGTTCCAGGTATCGCCGGGCAAAGGCCGCAATCTGGCCTCTCCGCTCCTGAATCTCCCTCAGGTTCAGGATACGGCTGAGTTCGTCCTCCCCTACACGGGGCGAGAGGACCTGCGGATCGTCGTCATGGGTGCCCATAGGCTACACAATTTAACAGAGAAATTTCTCTCATTGTAAGAATTTTATTCCAATAACACCAGCAAATTCACCCAATGTTCCAAGTTTCCCTTCCCCTTGCCGCGGGCGCAAATTTACACCCTCTATCACTGGCCGGGGCCGATGACCCCTGATTAAAACCGGATTTTAGACCCCATCTCCGCGGTGCAGGTCCGGAAATTTCCGGACTGCTTGCTCGGACGGCCCCCATCATAAAAGCAGGCAGCAGGCCAAAACCAGCAATCGCCATCAAACACAAGTTAAGGCATACTGTATTGCCGCGCCCTTTCAAGAAGGTGTTATGCAAATTTTAGGCCGTTTTGCACTACAAATGCGGAGTTTTTTAGCCCTCAGTTCAGTCGGGGTAATCACCGGACAAGGCTCTGGGCCCAAAGTTGCCAGGCAAAAAATGGGTCAGGTGGCGCCTTTCTTTTTGAGATAGAGCCCCCCGCAGTCAGGTGGAAATCACCGGGTTTTCGTAAAACAGGTTGGGAGGGCTGATGCCGGCAGCGAGCTGGCGGCAGGCGTCCACCATCAGGCCGCCCACAATCTGGTTGGTCATGATGACCGCGGGGTCAGGCTGATACACACAGGCGGCCCGCTCCCGCTGGTAAGAGCCCGGGGTTCTCCGGCTAACGATGTCCGGCAGCCCCAGGAGCTCTGCCGGCGTGGGGCCGTCTTGGCTCGGGTCGTAGGCCACCACCTGCCCGGCAGAGACGCCGGCCCCCCCGCTGACCAGCATTTTGCTGTGTTTTTTGGCCTGATGGCTGAGCACAATCCTGCTCTCAAAGTTGTCCACGCAGTCAATGATGAGGTCATAGGGGGAGACGTCAGTGTGTTCCTGGAAATAACCCACCACGCCCCGGGCCTGAGTGCGCCAATGGTGGTTGAGGCGGGCGGCCAAGGTCTCGGCTTTGCTTTGACCCACTGCGTCGTAGAAGAGAATCTGGCGGTTCAGGTTGGTGGGCTCCACCACATCGCCGTCCATGAAGGTGATCCGGGTAAAGCCGGAGAACGCCAACCCCAGGCCCACAAAGTTGCCCAGGGCGCCGGCTCCCACCACCAGTATAGCCAGGTCTTGGCGAGCGGGAGGAAGCTCTTTCCGGCGGTAGGCAATGATATGCGGGGAAACGGGGCGGCCCATCAGCAGGTTTTTGGCCTCCTCCAGGGCCAGCCCGGTGAGGATGATGGAGAGCACAGAATCATGGGTCCGGGGTGCCGGAAGGTTGGCTGAAGGCAGCATTTGTTCCAGCTCCTGCCACTCCCGGCCCCGGAAATAGGTGAACACCTGCAGCCCTTGGAAGTGGTTTTCTGCCAGAAAGCTGCCCCGGACCACCGCCCGGTTCTCCTGATAAGCCTGCTGCAGGATCAGCTTGGCAGCCAAGGCATATGCGCTGAAATCCACCACCACCCGGCAATCGGCGAACAGCTCGCCGATGACTGGATGAGTGTAGTAGCCTTCCAGCAGAGTCAGGCGTAGCTCCGGGTTGAGCTTGCCGGCTATGTCCACCAAGGTGGCGTCCACCCGGGGGGTCAGGACCTTGAGGCGGTTCAGCCCCAGGGCAGCCGCGGACAGCAGGAACAGGGAGACCGTAAGCTCCTCGTCGCCCACCACTCCCACCACGGTCTGCTCCAAGGCCCTCTGGTTCCAGCCATCGATGCGCAGTTGGCGGTCCAGGCGCTGGGCCGCAGGAATATGTGGGTGAACCGGGTAGGAGTATTTCATATTCCCTGAGAGGGGCGGGGACCCTCAGTTAAACCTCGGCTTTAAAATTCTTTAA
>JAFDHU010000156.1 GCA_019308625.1 Deltaproteobacteria bacterium | reverse complement strand
GCTGAAAAAGCAGGATCTGGACGAAGTGGAGCTGGACGTAGACGTGGTCAAGGCCGGCGCCATCGGATTGTATGAAAAAATGGGCTTCCGGGTGGTGAGGATGTTTTCCCCGGATATGGAAGAAGAGGAGAGCTTCTTCACCATGCGCCGTAAACTGACCGATTGAGGCACCGTCCCCTGGCACCTGACCAAGTCCCTGGGCCGGCTGAAAAATGGCGGCCACCCCACCGAGCCGGCGGCGGCCGGAGAATAACCCTTCAGAGGGCGGGAAGTCCCCTGCCTTCCCCACCTGTCCCACCGTTGATATAATTTTGGGGGAAGGGGTCAGGGGTTTCAAACCCCTGCCCCTTCCCCCAAGCCCCCTTCCCCAACCCCTTAAGGGGGGTGGGGAGGGGAGTTTGAGGGGAGGGCCGGGGGGCCGCCGGCCCCCCGGCCCTCCCCTCAATAAACCCGTATCCACATCCGATACTGCCAACAAATGCCGGAGCGTTTTCATCTCGTCACGGAGTTCACCCCCAAGGGCGACCAGCCCCGGGCCATTGAGGAGCTGGTGGCCGGGGTGGAGGCCGGCCTGCCCCATCAGGTGCTGCTGGGGGTCACCGGTTCGGGCAAGACCTTCACCCTGGCCAACGTCATTGCCCGGGTGAACCGCCCCACCCTGGTCTTGGCCCCCAACAAGACCCTGGCGGCCCAGCTCTACGGTGAATTCCGGGAGTTCTTTCCCCACAACGCGGTGGAATACTTTGTTTCCTACTACGACTATTACCAGCCGGAAGCCTACGTGCCGGCCGCCGACCTTTACATTGAGAAGGACGCCTCCATCAACGACGCCATTGACCGGATGCGCCACTCCGCCACCCGGGCCCTGTTTGACCGCCAGGACGTTATCATTGTGGCCTCAGTGTCCTGCATCTACGGGCTGGGCTCCCCGGAAGCCTACCACGGCATGCTCCTGTACCTGGAAGAGGGCATGGACAAGAGCCGCCGGGAGGTGCTGCAGAAGCTGGTGGAAATCCTCTACGAAAGAAACGACCTGGACTTCCACCGGGGGACCTTCCGGGTGCGGGGGGACCGGGTGGAAATCTTCCCGGCCCATGAGGAGGACAAGGCCATCCGGGTGGAGTTCTGGGGGGACACCATAGAGTCCATCAAGGAAATTGACCCCCTGCGGGGCAAGACCCTCAAGACCCTGAAAAGAATCACCATCTACCCGGCCTCCCACTATGTCACCCCGGAGGCCGTGCGCCGCCGGGCCCTGGAGGCCATTGAGGCGGAGATGTGGGAGCGGGTGGCCTGGTTTGAGTCCCAGGGCAAGCTGCTGGAAGCCCAGCGCCTCAGGGAGCGCACTCTGTTTGATCTGGAGATGATGCGGGAGCTGGGCTTCTGCCACGGCATTGAGAACTACTCCCGGCACCTCACCGGCCGGGCCCCGGGCGAGCCGCCCCCCACCTTGATGGACTACCTCCCCCGGGAGTCCCTGGTCATCATTGATGAGTCCCACATCACCATCCCCCAGCTCATGGGCATGTACCGGGGCGACCGCTCCCGCAAGGAAACCCTGGTGGAGTACGGCTTCCGCCTGCCCTCGGCCCTGGACAACCGGCCCCTGCGGTTTGACGAATTTGAGGCCCGGGTCCGCCAGGTCATCTATGTGTCCGCCACCCCCGGCCCCTACGAGCTGGAGAAGGCTAAAGATCGGGTGGTGGAGCAGATCGTCCGGCCCACCGGCCTGATGGACCCCAAAATCACCGTCAAGCCCGCGACCCACCAGGTGGACGACCTGCTGGGGGAAATCAGGCAGCGCATCGCCGCTGGCGAGCGGGTCCTGGTCACCACCCTGACCAAGCGCATGGCCGAGGACCTGACGGAATACTATGCCGACCTGGGCCTGAAGGTCCGCTACCTGCATTCCGACATCACCACCCTGGAACGCATGGAAATCATCCGGGACCTGCGTCTGGGGGTGTTTGACGTGCTCATCGGCATCAATCTGCTGCGGGAGGGCCTGGACCTGCCGGAGGTGTCCCTGGTGGCCATCCTGGACGCCGACAAGGAGGGCTTCCTGCGTTCCGAGCGCAGCCTCATCCAGACCATCGGCCGGGCCGCCCGCAACGTCAACGGCGAGGTCCTGTTTTACGCCGACAGCCTCACCCCCTCCATGCAGGCCGCCATCGCCGAGACCAACCGGCGCCGCCGCCTTCAGGAGGACTACAACCGGGCCCACGGCATCACCCCGGAGACCATCAAGAGCCGCATCAAGGACATCCTGGCCAGCGTCTATGAAGCCGACTATGTCACCGTGCCGGTGGCCGCGGAAGAGCCCGTCCCCTATATGGCCGAAGACCTGGACCAGCAGATTGCCCGCCTCAAGAAAGAGATGCAGGCCGCGGCCCGAAAGCTGGAGTTTGAGCGGGCCGCCCAGCTCCGGGACCGCATCCGGGCCCTGGAGCAGGCGGAGCTGCGGTTCGGTTAACCCGGGAAGGTTTCTGGTGCCCCATCAGAATTTTATTGACATAATCATGTCTACTCCATATTATTTCAACATAGCTTTTCCGACGTGGTAACCTCTATATTCTCATAAACTCGGCCACCGACGCTTCCTGCAGCCGGAGGCCGAAACTCCTTGCCCGCCAGAAAGCGGCCTTCCGGTCCTCGCTCTCCCGGCGGTCCCCGCATCATTATTCTCCAGCCATCTGAATCCGGAGGTTACCGATGAAAACGGCAAAAGTCCTCCAGAATATACTTGTCCCGGTCCTGGCTCTGTTACTGCTACTGGTGGGGGCCAGGCCCGTGCCGGCTTCCAAGGGCCCCCAGGCGCCTCAGCCGGCCCTCAAGAAACTGCGGGTTCCTCTGGCCTTTGAAGAAATTCGGGAGCCTTCCGGCCAGAGGCGGTTCCTGGGCCGGGGATCGGGTTATATGCTTCTCCTGACGCCTCGGGAAGCCGTTTTGGCCTATCCCGAAAAACCGCCGGTCTCCGCGGACCTTTACCGAAAGCCCGGCAGACCGGCCCGGGTCTCTGCCCGGGTGATCACCCTGCAGTGGCTGGGAGCCCGGGCCCACCCCCGAATGGCGACCCTGGACCCGCTGCAGGCGCACCGCAGCTACTATACCGGCAACCGGCCGGAAGACTGGCGGCTCCGGGTGCCCCTCTTTCGCCGGGTAAAATATGAGAACCTTTACCCGGGCATTGATCTAGTCTTTTACGAGAAAAACGGCCGCCTGGAATATGACTTTGTGGTGGCCCCGGGCGCCGACCCCCGCCGCATCCGCCTGGCCTTTCACGGCATTGACCGGCTGAGTCTGGACGGAAAGGGTCATCTGGTGCTCCACCGGGGCAAAAGCCGGGTGGTGCAGCGCGCCCCCGTGGTCTATCAGGAAATAAAGGGGAGAAAAACACCGGTTTCCGGGCGCTACCGGCTGACCGCCGGAAATGGGCTCAGTTTTGAGGTGGACTCCTATGACCCGGCCCGCCCCCTGATCATTGACCCCAGCCTGGATTTCCTTACTTACCTGGGCGGCGGCGAGGCCATGCCGGACTATGACTTCACTGCCGCGGGCTTGTACGTCGGCGCCCTGGATATGGGATATGCGGTGGCCCTGGACGGAGAGGGCAACGTTTACGCGGCCGGAGAGACCTGGAGCTACGATTTTCCCCGGACTCATCTCTTTTCTTACGATGGCTTTACCGATCCGGGCGGCTTTGTCACCAAATTCAGCCCCACCGGCGAATTTCTGGCCTCCGCCTACTTTGACGATTTTATTACTTACGATATCGCCCTGGACGGGGCAGGCAACATTTACCTTACGGGCGCTACTTGGTCCCCTCTGCTTCCTTTGGTCAACGAATATCAGAGCTACGTGGAAGACCTCAGCTACCCGATCAGAAATGCTTTTGTAATGAAACTTGATCCTGGCCTGACCATTCTCTACTCCACCTATCTGGCCGGACATGGTCAGGACTGGGGTTATGGCATTGCCGCGGACCACGCCGGGCATGCCTATGTCACCGGTCGGACCAGGTCTACTGATTTCCCCACCAAAAACGCCTTTATGACTGATCCGGACGGCGACCGGGAGGATGCCAGACAGCTCCGGGAACGCTTACATCGTGGGACGCACCAAGGCCGGGGATTTTCCGTTGGTAAACGAATATCGGGGCGACCCCGGCGGCTGTTTTAAAGTGTTTGTGGCCAAGCTCAATTCCACCGGAGATGTTCTCCTTTATTCCACCTATCTGGGCCGAGGCAACTATTATGTGCGGGAATTCAGCGTCCTCGGGGATATCGCCGCCACCGAGGACGGCCATGTTTATGTCACTGGGCACACGAGCTGGCATGACTTTCCCACCCGCCGGGCCTTCAAGGACACCCCCACCGGTGATGATGCCTTCCTTGCCCGGCTCAACACCAACACCTCTGGCGATGCCAGCCTGATTTATTCCACTTTTCTCGGAGGCGCGGGAATTGATATGGGCAAGGGCATTGCTGCCAGCCTTACCGGCATCGCTTATGTGACCGGCTTTACCAATGCCCCGGATTTTCCCCTGCAGGGCTTCCGCCCGCCGGCGGTCTCCGGCGATTTTGACATTTTCCTGGCCAAATTTGATACCAACGCCTCGGGCGACGCCAGTCTCCTTTGGTCCACTTACCTGGGCGGCACCGCCAAGGATATGGGCACCGCGGTGGCCATCGGAGCCGGCGTGGCGGTGACCGGCCTGACCCAATCGCCGGACCTGCCCGTCACTCCGGGGGCTTATCAGGCCACTCACGCTAATACGGCCTCCTATGACGCCTTTGTCATGAAGTGGGCCGATCCGGTAGACACCGCCATTCCGCTGCCGGACGGCCCCGGCATCTTCTATTATCCCCTGTCAGCTTTCAGTCTGATGCGCCCCTATCCTTCCGGCTGTCAGCCCCTGAGCGCCGCCCAGATATCCCAAGGATGCCTGAACCTTAAGGTGAGCCTGCCCAAATTCCAGGCGCCGGTGCACCTGTATCTGGCTCTCTACGGCAGCGAGGCGGCCGACGCCAATAATATCGCCGACCCCCTGAACCTGCCCCCCAACGCAGCCGTCTGGTTTGTCAACGGCCAGGGGCAACTGGAGCCGGGCCTGACCCCCTGGAAAATGAAGGTCACTGACGCGGTGGACCAGCTCGTGGCCGTGGACGTCTCTTCCCTGGAGGTAAGCCAGCCTTATGTCAATGTAGCCCTCATCGCCCTGGCCCCCGGCAGCCCCCCGGTGGACCAGCCGGCGGTAGAATTCACCCAGCCGGACCGCTATTATGCCTGGGTCACCCAGTTGCCTGTGCCCCGGGAGCAATATGAGGAGGCTTTGCTGTCCCTCCAGGAACTTCTGACTAAAAATCTGGCAAAGCAAAACCGGTCCTTGAAGAAAGCGGTTTATCGCCTGCAAACCAGCCTCAATCCGGAGCTCTGGCTGGATTCCTTCACTTTAAGCGAACTGGGGTTCAAGGTGTTTGAGGCCCACCGGCAGACGGTCCATGAACTTACCAAAGGGAAAGTCCCCCAGCAGGAGGTGGCGCCGGTGCTTGAGATCCTTCTCCGGGCCGATGCCCGGCTGGCCGCCAACGCCGTGGTGGACGCCATCACCCAGGGCGGGCCGCCCCGCCAGCTCACCCAGGCCCGCCGCTTCCAGGCCCGGGCCGTCCAGGAGCAGGCCGCGGGCAACCTGGATCAGGCCGTGGGCTTCTACGGCAAGGCCTGGAACGTGGCGGAGCAGGCCTTTCAGGCCGGCTCGGCCCAGCCCACGGCAAAGGGCCAGTAATTTTCCCGGTGTACGGGTAATTATTACTCAGGGCATTAAAATTCATAGATTTCTTGTCATTCTGAGGCCCCGCAGGGGCCGAAGAATCCAGACCCATCGCTTACGCCCAGGGTGAGAGGTGGCTTGCGGCTCAGGGGGATAAGGTAGGCTCTTTTTTCTCTGTTAACAGCCGGCAGGGTTGACAAGAGAGAGCTAAGGCGGGCAGATTCGGCAGAGCCGCTTCCGGCTCTGCCTTTTTATTAGGGGAAGGGTCTAGGAGTTTTCCTCCAGCTCCAGAAATTCCTTCAGGAGCTCGGCCTGCCGCGGGGTCAGCTTGGCCGGGGTCTTAAGGTGCACTTCCACCACCAAGTCGCCCCGCTGGCTGGTGCGCAAATCGGGAATGCCCTCCCCCGGCACAGTGAAGACCGCGCCGTTCTGGGTGCCGGGAGGAATAAACACTCGGGCCAGCCGGCCGTTCAGGGTGGGTACCGAGATTTCCGTACCCAGGGCCGCAGCCACAAAAGAGATGGTGGTCCGGTAATGCAGGTTCCGGCCTTGGCGGGTAAACAGGGGATGCGGAGCTATCTGCACTTCAATGTAAAGGTCTCCAGGAGGGCCGCCGTTGCGGCCGGCTTCCCCTTCGCCCCGCAGGCGCAGCCGGGTGCCATGATCCACCCCCGGCGGAATGCGAACATGGATGGTTTTTCGCTCCTTCACGGTGCCGGTGCCCCGGCAGTCTTCACAGGGCGCAGTAATCAGCACGCCCTCGCCCCGGCAGGTGGGGCAGGTGGTGAACACCCGGAGCAGCCCCCGACTGGAGGCCACTTGGCCCCGACCCTGACAGCGGGGGCAGGTCTGAGGCCTGGCCCCCGCCTCCAGGCCGCTGCCGCCGCAACTGCGGCAAGTCACCCGGCGGGTCAGGTTCAGGTCGGTGGTCACCCCCTGAGCCACTTCTTCCAGGGTCAGGGTCACCCGCTGTCGCAGATCGGCACCGGGCTGGGGCTGTCGAGCCCGACAAGCCCGCCGCCGGCCCATGCCGAAGAAGCTTTCAAAGATGTCCCCGAAGCCCTCAAAGAGGTCCTCAAAGCCGCCAAAGCCCCCCAAATCCACGTCCATCAAACCTTCCTTGCCGTACAGGTCGTAAAGCCGACGCTTCGCCGGATCGGCCAGCACCTGGTAGGCTTCCGAAATCAGCTTGAACTTTTCCTCGGCCTCACGGTTGCCGGGATTGCGGTCGGGATGATATCGGAGGGCCAACTGGCGGTAGGCACTCTTGATTTCTTCCGTGGTGGCGTGCCGCGGCACCCTGAGGAGTTCGTAATAGTCCGGCATCCCCCCTGAGCCAACCCCTCTTCCCTGACAAAATACCAATCATCGCTTAGAAAATGTTTACCATCTTGAAGACCATTGTCAAGGCGCCTCTTCTCCTGGCAGCCTTCCGGCGTCTGCCGGCCAGAGAGCCCGAAGGCGCTCCCCCACCTCCGGAGACAAATCATGCACCGCCACGGTCTTGGCCCGGCTGGCAGCCCCCCCGGTCAGGTGCAGGGCCTGGGAGGGCAGACCCAGGCGCCGGGCCAGAAACTTGAGCAGTTCCCGGTTGGCGGCCCCTTTCTCCGGCCGGGCCGCCACCCTGACCTTGAGGCGCCCGCCGTGTAAGCCCGCTATCTCGGTACGGGAGGCCCCCGGCACCACGTGCACCAGCAGGAGATACCCCTGGCAGGTGGGCTGCACAAAGCCAGCCATGCCCCGCCTCAGCCGATCAGCCGGGCGTAGTCATACAGGGTCTGGACCAGAAACACCTTGAGAAACAGAATGGCCGCCAGCACCACCAGGGGCGTCAGGTCCAGCCCGGCATACACCAGGGGCAGCCGCCGGCGGAGATAGGATAGCACCGGCTCCGTGACATTGTAGAGAAACCGGACAATGGGATTGTAGGGATCAGGATTGACCCAGGAAAGAATGGCCCGGGCGATGATGAGCCACATGTAGATGTCCAGGGCCAGGCCCAACACATAGGCCACACCTTCCAAAAAATGCCGTAGCGCAATCATAAGTCACCGCTTCCGTTGTGAGTTTGATTCCTGCACCCGGCCGGGCGGCCGGAACCTGACGTCAGCGCCGCTTTCTTGAAGATAGATGATTATAGCAGAAGGCCCCAGGCCTCTGGCAACAGCTTATCCTGCTTTTCCCGGCCAAGCCGGACATTGCGCCGGCCTGAGGCTTCTTTTACAATACTTTAACCAGGCGAATATCCCAGAGTCGGGGGGATTTTTATGGGAATCTCGGTGGCACGCCGGTTTTGCTACCCTGCTTTGGCAGCCGCCTTGTGCCTAGCCCTGGGGACCGGCTGCACCGGGGCCTCCCCAAACGCCCGCTACCGCACCCAGCCCGTCCGGCGCCTGACCCTGGAGGACAAGGTAGTAGCCAACGGCACCGTCAATCCGGTGACCACCGTGCTGGTGGGGTCCCAGGTGTCGGGGAAAATCGTGGAAATCTATGTAGATTTCAACTCCCGGGTGCGGCAGGGGCAGAAAGTGGCCAAAATTGACCCGGCCCTGTTTGAGGCCAAAGTGGCGGAAGCGCGGGCCACCTATCAGCAGGCTCAGGCCCAAGTGGCCAAGGCCCGGGCCAATCTGGCGGACGCGGAGGCCGACTACCAGCGGTTTCAACGGCTGTGGCAGGACAACCTGGTGGCCCGGGATGAACTGGACAACGCCTATACCCGCTATCTGGCGGCCAAGAGGGAGGCCAAAGCCAACCTAGCCTACACCGACATCATCTCCCCGGTGGACGGCGTGGTTATCGCCCGAAATGTGGACGTGGGCCAGACTGTGGCTGCCACCTTCCAGACCCCCACCCTGTTCACTATCGCCCGGGACCTGACCAAGATGCAGGTGGAAGTGGCAGTGGACGAAGGCGAAGTGGGCAAAGTGAAGGAAGGCCAGCCGGCCACCTTCACGGTGGACGCCTACCCGGACAAAGTGTTTCACGGCAGGGTGACCGCGGTGCGGCTGGCCCCCCAAACTGTGCAGAACGTGGTGACCTACACCATCATCGTGGCGGCCGATAATCCCGAGCTGCTCCTCAAGCCGGGGATGACCGCCACCATGAGCATCCTGGTGGCCCGAGCCGAAAACGTCCTGGCAGTGCCCAACGCCGCGCTGCGGTTTCTGCCGCCTCCCGAAGCCGCATTGCCCCCGGAAGGGCCCGTGGTCTGGCGGGTGGACCGCTCCGGCCACCTGGAGCCGGTGCCGGTTTCCCTGGGCATCAGCGACGGGGTGTGGACCGAGGTAAAGGAAGGCCGCCTCCAGGAAGGCGACCGGCTGGCGGTGGGGCCGGCGGAGACCCAAGGGACGCCGCCCCGACGCATAAGAGGACTGTTTTAAGGGAGTTCGTTTTTTGGTTTTTGGTTTTCCCTCCCAATCCACGAGGTTGCTGTATTGCCAGGGAGTCCCCTATCAATGGCCCCGCTGATCCGTCTGGTCCGCCTCACCAAAATCTACCGTCCGGGCCTGCATCCCGTCTGCGCCTTGAGGGACGTCAACCTGGAGGTGGCGGCCGGGGAGTTCGTGGCCGTCATGGGGCCCTCGGGCTCCGGCAAGTCCACCCTGCTTTATCTTCTGGGCTGCCTGGACCGGCCCACTTCCGGCCAGTATTTTCTGGCCGGCGAGGAGGTCTCCCGCCTCAACGGCGACCGGCTGGCCCAAATTCGCAACCAGCGCCTGGGCTTCGTGTTCCAGAGCTTTTTCCTGCTGCCCCGGCTCTCGGCCCTGGCCAACGTGGAGCTCCC
>JAFDHU010000155.1 GCA_019308625.1 Deltaproteobacteria bacterium | reverse complement strand
CCGAAGGAGGTGCCCCGTTCGGTGAGAAGCAGCTTCCGGTTGCCGGTGCTGGCCGCCTTTTCTGCCACCGGACCCATGTCCCAGGGAGCCAGAAACTGACCCTTCTTGATATTTACCACCTTGCCGGTGCCGGCCGCGGCCAGGACCAGGTCGGTCTGGCGGCACAAAAAGGCGGGAATCTGGAGGACATCCAGCACTTGGGCGGCGGGCTCCACTTCACTCACCCGGTGGACATCCGAAAGCACCGGCAGGCCCACCTCCCGGCGCACCCGGGCCAGGATGTTCAGGCCGGCAGCCAGCCCCGGACCCCGGAAAGAGTTGCCCGAGGTGCGGTTGGCCTTGTCATAGGAGGACTTGAAAATCAGCGGCAGGCCCACCTGCTCGGCATGCTCCCGCAGGGCCCAAGCCACCTCCATCACCAAAGCCTCGGACTCAATCACGCACGGCCCGGCGATTATCACCAGACCGCCGTCCCCTACCTCAAAGTCACCCACAGATACGGTAAGGTTCATTTTTTCCGCCGGAGCAGCAGCCAGCCCCGCAGGGCTGACGCCGCCTCTGCTCTGGTTTTGCCCTTCCTGACGAAAAAAGGCTGGTTCAGCCTTTGGAGAAGTTAATCTGCCTGTATTGCTCCTTTTTGCCAGGGCAACCCGAGCTGCCGCCCTGGACCTGCAAGCCAAGGCCTCCCGGCTCAGCTCCGCCAAGCGGCTGATGGTTCAGGGCTCCTGGGCTGCGTCCCCGGTCTAGGTAGGTGAAAGACCGGTATCCGCCCACCAACATTCCCCGGACCGGGACCCTTCTGCCCATGGACCGGTATCAGATGAGGCCGCTTCCGCCCTGGCCCCGCTTGTAGGCCAGGCAGGCACCGATGTAATCCCGAAATAGCGGATGGGGGGCCATGGGGCGGGACTTGAATTCCGGATGGAACTGGCACCCTAAAAACCAGGGGTGGTCTTTCAGCTCAATAATTTCCACCAGCTCCCCGTTGGGCGAGGTGCCGCTGATCACCAGATCGGCCGCCTCCAGCTGCTGCCGGTAGTTATTGTTGAATTCATAGCGGTGGCGGTGGCGCTCCGTGATTTCTTTGCAGCCATAGGCCCTGGCCGCCAGGGAGCCTTCCCGGAGCACACAAGGGTATGCCCCCAGACGCATGGTGCCCCCCAGGTCCGAGGCTTCATCCCGGTTGACCACGGTGTTCAGGCGATAGTCATACCACTGGCGCATGAGGTAAATTACCGGGTCGCAGGGGCTGATGCCGAACTCCTCGCTTTGGGCCAGGGGCAATCCGGCTACGTGCCGGGCGAATTCCACCACCGCCAGTTGCATGCCGAAGCACAGGCCGAGATAGGGCACCCGCTTCTCCCGGGCGTACTGGATGGCCCTGATTTTGCCTTCCGCCCCCCGGATGCCGAAGCCGCCGGGCACCAGGATCCCATGCAGGTGGGCCAGCAGGGCGTCGGGGCCCTCCCGCTCCACGGCCTCAGCATCAATATAGTTCAGGGCCACATGGGTCTGGTGGGCCAGCCCCCCGTGCACCAAGGCCTCGTGGAGGCTTTTGTAGGACTCCTGGAGGTTGACATATTTGCCGATGATACCTACTTCCACCCGGTCTCTGGGGTTCTTCAGCCGTTGCACCAGGTCTTCCCAAAGCTCCAGCCGGGGCGCGCCGGTCCAGATGTTGAGCACCTCAATCAGCCGCTCATCCAGGCCCTCTTTGTGGAACAGCAAAGGGATTTCATAGATGGTGTCCACATCTCGGGCAGTAATCACCATCTCCGGCTCCACATTGCAGAACAGGGCGATTTTGGCCTTGATATCCGGGGTGAGCGTGCGGTCGCTGCGGCACAGCAGCAGATCCGGCTGGATGCCGATGCTTCTCAGTTCCTTGACGCTATGCTGGGTGGGCTTGGTTTTGACCTCCCCGGCGGTACGGATGTAAGGCACCAGGGTCAGGTGGATGTAGCAGGAATTCTGCTTGCCCAAATCGCCCTTGAGCTGGCGGATGGCCTCCAGGAAAGGCAGGCTCTCAATGTCCCCCACTGTGCCACCGATCTCAATGATGGCCACATCGCCCTGGGAGGCCACACTGAGAATGGCCTGCTTGATTTCGTCGGTGATGTGGGGGATGACCTGAACCGTCCCTCCCAGATAGTCTCCTCGCCTCTCCTTGGTGATGACGTTGTAGTAAATGCGGCCGGTGGTATAGTTGTTGGCCTGGCCCAGGGTCACGGAGGTGAAGCGCTCATAATGGCCCAGGTCCAGGTCGGTTTCGGCCCCGTCCTCGGTAACAAAGACCTCCCCGTGCTGGAAGGGGTTCATGGTGCCGGGGTCCACATTAATATAGGGATCCAGCTTCTGGAAGGTGACCCTGAGACCCCGGGCTTCCAGCAGCGCCCCGATGGCCGCCGCCGCCACCCCCTTCCCCAGGGAGGAGAGGACGCCGCCGGTGATGAAGATGAATTTGGTTTTCACGTCCAGGCCTCAAAGGAAGCTATATACCCGCTTAAAGCCCGATGTCAAGCCGGAGCCGGCAGCCTGCCCCCCGGACCGGAACCCTGAAGCCCCTGTCCCGGCTTCTCCGGCTTTTTTGAACATTTTAGTATATTCCGGCGGTCCCGCCAATTAATCTAGGGAGACTGTCACTGCTCCGCCAACTAGCGGCAAAAACACCGCCTCGGAGGCGGAAGGCAGCCAGCTCTGGGTAAGAAGGAGATGACAGCAAAGAGGGAAAGGGGGCCTGGCTCCCGAGGCAGACCACCCTTAAAACCTGGGAAACACTTTGCTGCGGGAGGAAACAGTCGGGCTCACCAACGCCCTTTTACGGAAATGAAAAAGGGGGCTCTGGCCTCAGACCCAGCCCCCTCAGCCACTTGTCTACAAGCAGAAGAGAGTCCCTTTATCCGGCGCTGGCCTGAGCCTGGGCGGCCAGCCAGGCCTTGCGCTGCTCCGGCTTTACCGGGCTGGGGCCCAGCTTGTAGGCCCGCTCCGCCATCTCCTGGGCAATAGCCGCAAACCGTGCCCCTTCCGCAGCGGAGAGGTTGAACATCTCCAGGCGCTCAGGCTCCAGACCCATCTGCTCAAAATCCTTCTTCAGCTTGGCCACCCGCTTGCGGGCCTGGATGTTGCCAGTCAGATAGTGGCACTCGCCCTCCAGACACCCGGCCACAAAGACCGCATCAGCCCCGCCTTCAAAGGCCTTGAGCAGGTGCAGGATGTCCACCCGACCGGTGCAAGGGATCAAGATAATCCTGATTTCTGGAGAATACTGCAGCCGCATCGAACCTGCCAGGTCCGCCGCGCTGTAGGCTCAGTAACGGCAGCAGAAACCGATGATCTTGGGGGAATAGCCAGCACTCATGGTCGCTCCTTTTAATCGCTTTCAGCGATTAGCCCTCTTCTTCCGGGCCACCGCTGCGAATCTTTGTATTCAAACTCCCAGCAGCCAGCTCCAACCTGGCCGGAGCTGGCTGCTGTTAGCTGATGGCTCTTTACCCGGCAGCCAAGGCCAGCTCCTGGGCGAGGATCTGGCTGTCGGTGAAGTGCTTGAGCTGAATGGCCTTGCCCGGACACTCGGACACACACACCCCGCAACCCTGACACTTGGCCGGGTCAATGTAGGCTGCGTCCACCTTATAGTCGATGACCGGCACGTTGAAGGGGCAGGTGCGCACGCAAGTCAGGCAGACGGCGCATTTCTCAGGATCCACTACCGCCACAACGCCGCCCACCTGGACCATATCCTGGGCCAGGAAGGTGGCAGCCCGCCCCGCCGCGGCCTTGGCCTGAGCGATGCTCTCGTCAATGGGCTTGGGATAATGGGCCAAGCCGGCCAGGAAGATGCCGTCGGAAGCAAAATCCACCGGCCGCAGTTTGGCATGGGCTTCATTGAAGAAGCCCTCGGCGTTCCGGGAGACCTTGAACAGCTCGCCCAGCTCCTCAGTGGGGTTGGGAACCACCGCGCTGGCCAGGGTCAGGAGATCGGGCCTAAGCACCACGGGCAGGCCCAGGATGTGGTCGAGCACCGTCACCTGCAGGCCGCCGTCCGCCGCTTGCTCCACTTTGGGCTTGTTCTCCAGATCAAAGCGGATGAACATCACGCCCTTTTCCCGGCGCTCTCCACCGAGTGGGTGCAGCACAGGCGGCTGCAGTAAGGCCGCTCAGGCTCCCGGGAACCCACACACTGGATGAACACCGCCTGCTTGGCATTCACCACCTTGGGGTCTTTGTCCCGGATGAGTTTATCCAGGTCAAAGGCCAACATGACGTTGTCATGCTGACCGTAGAGATATTCGTCGGGCTTGAAGGCCCGGCCCCCGGTGGCCATGATGGTGACCCCGTGCTCCAGCTCCCGGTCACCCTGAGGGGTCTTCACCGTGGACTTGAAGTTGCCGATGAAGCCGCTGGTCTCCGTAACCTTGGAGTTGAACATGATTTCAATGTGGGGATGCGACTCCACCGTGCTGATGAGATTTTTCAGATAACCCTGGTAATCCCGGCCTTTGTGCTGCAGCACCAGGTTCCAGGCGTTGCCCCCCAGTTTGTCGGTTTGTTCCACCAGATAGGCCGTAAAGCCCATGTCGGCAATGGACTTGGCCGCTTCCATGCCGGCCACCCCGCCACCGATGACCAGGGCAGCCTTGACCACCGGGAACTCCATCTTATGGAGGGGCTCCAGATTGGCCAGCCGGGCCGCCACTCCCCGCACCAGGTCCTTGGCCTTCTCCAGGGCCTTTTCCGGCTCGTGCATGTGGACCCAGGAATCCTGATCCCGGATGTTGGCCATTTCAAAGAGATAGGGATTCAGGCCCGCCTGCTGGATGGTCTCCATGAACATGGGGGCGTGAGTGCGGGGGCTGCAGGAGGCCACCAACACCCGGTTCAGCCGGTGCTCTTTAATGGCCTCCACGATTTTATGCTGGGTGTCGGCGGAACAGGTGAACAGGTTCTCATCCACGAAAACCACGTTGGGCAAGGTCTTGGCATATTCCGCCAGCGACGGGACATCAATCACCCCACCGATGTTGATGCCGCAGTTGCAGACAAAGACGCCGATGCGGGGCTCCTCGCCACTCACATCCCGCTCTGGCGGAATTTCGGGCTTCTTCAGCTCCGTACCCCGGGCCAAGGCCAGAAGTTCCCCGGCGGCCGCCGCGGCGGCGGAAGCCTCCATAACCGACTGGGGGATGTCCTTGGGTGCCTGGAACACCCCGCACACATAAATACCGTCTTTGTTAGTGCTCACCGGGGTGAAGACCGAGGTGTCGGCGAAGCGCGTCTCGGGCTTGACTTCCACCCCCAGGGTCCGGGCCAGGTCCAGGGCGGCCTGAGAGGTCTCCAGGCCTACCGACAGCACCACCATGTCAAAAATCTCGGTCTTGAGCTCCCCGCTTTCATCAATATAACAGATGGACACGTCATCGGAGCCTGGCACCGGATCAATGGAGTGCACCCGGGAGCGGATGAAACGCACCCCTTGCTCTTGTTCGGCCCGCCAATAGTATTTTTCAAAGTCCTTCCCGTGGGTGCGCATGTCCATGAAAAAGATGGCGCAGTCCAGCTCATACCCCCTGGCGTGCTCCTTGGCGATAACGGCCTGCTTGATGGCGTACATGCAGCACACCGAGGAGCAGTAGCTGTTGTCGCAATGGTGCAAGTCCCGGGAGCCCACGCACTGCAGCCAGGCGATTTTCCTGGGCTCCTTGTGGTCGCTGGGCCGGATGAGATGGCCGGCATAAGGGCCGGAAGCCGAGAGAATCCGCTCAAACTCCATAGAGGTGACTACCGCAGGGTACTGGGCATAGTGATACGCCGTATACTTGCTGGGATCATAGGCCTGGAAGCCGGGAGCCAGCACCACCGCCCCCACATTCAACTCCAGGGTCTGGGGGCCCTGGTTATGGGCCACGGCCCCGGCTTGGCAGGCGGTGACGCACTGCATGCACTCCGAGCACACCCCGCAGTTGATGCAGCGGGCCGCCTCGGCCACGGCCTGCTCCTCCTCAAAGCCCAGATTGATCTCCTTGAACCCGGCAAGCCATTCCTCCACCGGCAAATGGGGCATGGCCGCCCGGGGACGCTTGGGCTCCTTCTCCGGAATAGGGTTCCAGTGCCCCTCCTTGATGGGACGCAGCGGCAGCTCCCGGTCTTTCTTCAGGTCCACCCCCTTCAGATACCGGTCGATGGACTCTGCCGCTTCCCGGCCGTCGGCCACCGCAGCGATGGCAATCCAGGGGCCGCTCACCACATCGCCCCCGGCGAACACCCCTTCCCGGCTGGTGGCCTTGGTATCCGGGTCTGCCTTGATGAGGCCCCGGGGGGTAAGCTCAATGCCATCCTCTTCTGTCAAAAAGGCCAGATTGGCCCGCTGGCCGATAGCCAAAATGACCACATCACAGGTATCCAGCCGGGTCTGATCCTCAAAATAGGTGGGGGCAAAGCGGCCCTCCTCATCAAACACCCGTTCCACCGCCTTGAGCTCAATGCCCGTAACCCGGCCGCCTTCAGTCTTGATTTCCTTCACCCCCCAGCGGTGCAGGATAGGGATGCCCTCGGTTTCCGCCTCCTCTACCTCCCAGGGGCTGGCTGGCATCTCCTCTCGGGTCTCCAGGCAGACAATCTGTACCTCTTGGGGTCCCAGGCGTTTGGCGGTGCGGGCCACGTCCATGGCCACATTGCCGCCGCCGATGACGATGACTTTCTTGCCCTTGAGCTCCGGAGCCCGGCCCGAGGAAGCCTCCTTCAGGAATTCCACGCCCCACAGCACCCCGTCGGCCTCCACCCCGGGGACCGGCAACCGCAGGCTCTCCTGACAGCCCACCCCCAGGTACACCGCCCGGAAGCCTTCCTTGGTCAGCAAATCATTGATACTCCGGCCGGGACCGATGGGAGTGTTGGTGCGGATTTCTACCCCCAGGCGCTTTAAGTAGTTGATTTCCCGGTCCAGCACCTTCCGGGGGAGACGGTATTCGGGGATGCCATAGCGCAGCCAGCCGCCGGGTTCCGGCGCGGCCTCAAAGATCACCGGCTTGTACCCCTTCCGGGCCAAGTGATAGGCGCAGGACAGGCCACCCGGACCGGAACCGACGATGGCTACCGGCTGCTCGTTCTTCTCAATTTCCGGCACCGGCAGACTCTCCCAGTCTACCTGGTCGGCCACAAAGCGCTTCAGGGAGCAAATGGCCACCGGCTCATCAATCTCCTGCCGGCGGCAGTCGGTTTCGCAGGGGTGAGGGCAGATGCGACCGATGGTGCCCGGCAGTGGCAGCCGCTCCATAATCAGATTCAAGGATTCCTGAAACTTCCCCGCCTTGATGAGCTGCACATATCCCTGGGCACTGAGGTTGGCCGGGCAGGCCCGGACACACGGCGCCCGGTCAAACTTCTTGATGGCAAAGGTGGAGGGAATGGCCTGGGGATAAAGACGGTAGATGGCCCTGGCATCATTCAGTCCCAGGTTGAACTCATCGGGGACTGCCACCGGGCAGACATCGGCGCAGGCCCCGCAACCGGTGCACTTGGCCGGATCAATAAAGCGGGGCTCCTGCTCCACGGTAACGGTGAAATTGCCCGGTTCACCAGAGATGGCCTTGACTTCGCTCAAGGTGTGGATCTGGATGTTGAGATGGCGACCGCACTCCACCAACTTGGGGGAAATGATGCACATGGAGCAGTCGTTGGTGGGAAAGGTCTTGTCCAACTGGGCCATGACCCCGCCGATGGCGGATTTCTTCTCCACCAGATGGACGTAAAAGCCGGCGTTGGCCAGGTCCAGGGCGGCCTGGACCCCGGCGATGCCGGCCCCGATCACCATGACTTTGCCTACGGGATTTTGGGGGCGTGCCTGCTTAGCCATATCAACCTTTCCTTAAAAGCTATTTGTTTGGAAATTATTTTGGCAATAACTTGTGAAATTGAACACTAAACTATTTTATTAAATAACTTCGGTTCAAGTCAAGAAAGTTTCTTTAATAGGATTTGACCGGGGGATATGAGCCAAGGACCGGTAAAAGGCGGGAAAATCTTGAAGTTACACTGACTGGAAGGCGAAAGGCAGGGAAAATTTTTCCCATTGAGAAAGGGCTTTGTGACCAAAATCGTCCCCGCAGGTCGTTTCTCCCGCGGGGGCCCCAGACCTGGTTAGGGGCTAATCTCCCGCCCCTCAGGCAGGCCGGGAGGTGCGCCCAAAGTCTGTTTAACTGCCGCCGATGATCCGGACGACACCCCCGCCTTTTCTGCGGGGACCGTGCTCATGGTGGTGCAGGGCCTCCCACAGGCTTTGATGCTCCACCCGATGGGCCGTAATGAAGTTCAAGTCCAGGTGCTGGTGCGCCTGCCGGCAGTGGACCGCCAGGTCATCCACCTTCCGGTGGAGGGCCACCACCAGCCGCCAAAGCCGCCAGGCATAGATCCCCCCCAACAGGGCC
Organism: Deltaproteobacteria bacterium; assembly: GCA_019308625.1. Taxonomy (GTDB): domain Bacteria; phylum Desulfobacterota; class Desulfobaccia; order Desulfobaccales; family 0-14-0-80-60-11; genus DTHB01. The sequence continues at coordinate 121 of JAFDHU010000155.1, read as the reverse complement.
AGGGGATAGAGCAGCAAGACCGCAAAGTCCTGGAGAATTCGGAAATTCATGGTTCAACCGGGAAATTTGCCCAATTCGGTCAAGCAACCCGACCTCTCAGTTATTTGCCCCGAGCATAAAA
>JAFDHU010000154.1 GCA_019308625.1 Deltaproteobacteria bacterium | reverse complement strand
GCGTGGCAACCCAGCACAAAAAAGGTGGCCTTGGCCTGGTGACGCTGGAGCACGGACAAGATCTTTCGGGTATAGGGGGAGGGGCCGTCATCAAAGGTGAGAGCTAGGCGCCTGACTTGGGAGGAGCCGTGCACGATGAACACCTGAGACCTCCCCAAAGCAGGGGTGGCTCCCAGCCATAGCAGGGAGAAAGAGCAAAGCACGCAGACGGTTTGGGGAACTGATATCATAAAGGCGGACGCTGTCCGGCCAAGTTCAACACCGGACATTTTTGCCGGCAGGACTCAGATAATGGTCACCCGCCGGGGAGTTTGGGTAAGCCACTCCACTCCTTCACCCGCCGGGGAGTTTGGGTAAGCCACTCCACTCCTTGACTGGTGATGCGGCCGGTGTCCTCCAGGCCGATCATGCCTATGCCCGGCAAAAACAGCTTGGGCTCAAAAGCCAGCACCATGTCAGCCTCCAGGGGGAAGGGGAAGCGGGCGGCGATGATAGGCAGCTCATCCAGTTCCAGGCCCACGCCGTGGCCCAGGAAGCTGACCCGGTCGGCGCCCCGGCCCATAAAATATTCCTCCAGGCCCTCCTGCTGCACCTCCTCCAGCAGGCGGCGATAAAGCTCGCCGGGCTGCACCCCCGCCCGAGCTTCCGCTTCAAAAATGCGAAAAAGCCTCAAGATGAGGTCCAAAGCCCGCCAAGCCGGGTCGGGCAGCTCCCGGATGGCATACAGCCTGGTCATATCCGCCACGTAGCCGTGGAAGCAGGCAGCCAGGTCAATGCTGATGGGCTCGCCCTCCCGGAGGGGCTTCTTGCTGGCTCCCTGGGGAAAAGCCGCACTGAAGCCCACCCCGCCGCTGGGGGTGTCCACATAGGCGGCCACCAGGCCCGACTCCCCGGAGAGCACGTGGCCGAAAAACATCTCCATGTCCCAGCGGCGCACCCGCACCATGCCCTGGTGCTCCAGGAGACGCAGGCGGTATTCCAGGGCCGCGGCCAGCTCCAGCTCCGTCATACCTGGTCGGATGAGCTGGGGCACCTGGGCAAAGGCCTCATCCAACCGGGCAGCAGCCCGCCTGATCTGCTCCACCTCGTAGTTGCTCTTCACCATGCGCTGGCGGCGCACCAGCAGGGACAGGTCCCGGAACCGGGCCCGGGGAAACAGTTGCTCCTTGAGACGTAGATACAAGGCCGCCGGCAGCACGTCCAGCTCCAGGCCGATGGTGGCCGTCTCCGGAGCCAGATCGCCCACCAGGCCGGGAAGCTCCTTAAGGTCAGAGTAACAGGTCACCTCCCAAGGCATCTCCCCCAGGGTGGGACGCTCCCGGGGCCGGCGCAGCAGAAACCGGGGCTGGCCTGTGGCGGGAACCGCCAGAAAGCCTTCCGCCACTATGCCGGTGTAGTAAAACAAATCGGTTAGCTGCCGGAGCAGCGCCAAGTCAATGCCTTCCTGGACCAGCAGGCGCTGCAGGCGCTCCATCCGCTGGGCCAGTTCAGAGGCGGGGACAGGTTCCATCACTCCTCCGGATTATACACCACCACGTTCAGTTCTACGGGGCCTTGGGCTCCCAGCACCAGAATTTTTTCAATGTCCGTGGTACGGGTGGGGCCGGTGAGCCAAGTGGTCAGGCCCGGGGCCTGCGCCGCCGTGAGTTTGAGGGCTTCGGCAAACTCCAGGGCGGCTGTCCCGGGAGGAATGAGTACCACCTGCCGGCGGGCCTGGAAGGGCAGCCAGGCCCCGGGCCCTTCCTTGGGGCCGAGCAGCACCGTGCCCGACTCTGGCACGGCACCCAGCCCCACGGTGACCGCAGTGTCGGCCTCCTCTCCCCAAGAACGAGCCAAACGCGCCTCAAGGCCGTGCTGGGCCAGCATGGGGACCAGAGGCTCGGTCAGCTCATGGGCTTCCAGAAGGACCGGGCCGCTACAGCGCTCCGCCAGGAAGCGGGCTAAAGCCTGAGGTCCCTGGAGCGTGGTCAGGCTAGCTCCTGCTTCCTGAAAGTGATCGCCCTCGTCAGGAAGCTGGTACTCCCTGCATCCTGGGGAAGAGGGCACCTCAGGATTTTCAGGTGGTGACCATGACCGGCCAGGGGAAGCCTTGTCTCTTTCCCTCTTCATGTAGGCTTGCTGCCGATAAAAGCTTTCAGCCGCCAACGGAGCCGACCAAAACTTTACTGCCCGGAGAAGCGGCACTTTGGCGGCGGCGCGCAGGCCGGGCTCCAGGCCACGGTATACCAGGGGATGCGCCATTATCAGCCCGGCTCCCCGGGACAGCAGGCGCAGCCGGCGGAAACGCGGGGCGGTCTGTCGTACCAGAAGAATTTTTTCCGGAAGCTCCAGGGCCACCGGACAAATATCGCCGCAGGCGCCGCACTGGGTGCAGAGGTCGGAGAGGTCCCCCCGGGGTCTGAGGTGGCGGGCCAGCAGGATGCCGATGGCCCCGGGATAAATCCGGCCGTAAAGATACGCCCCGCCTGCCTGAAACACCGGACAGATATTGAGACAGGCGCCGCAGCGCAAACAGTACAGGGTCTCCTGCAGGTCCGGGTGGGCTGCCATCTGGCGGCGGCCGTTGTCCAAAATCACCAGGTAGAAACTCTGGCGGCCGCCGTCAAGTCGAGGCTTCAGGCCGTTCAGGAAGTGCACCAGCGCGGTCTGGCGCTGGCCGGTGGCGCTGGCAGGCAGGAGGCGCAAAAAAAACTCCAGGTCGGCCAAGGCGGGAATCACTTTTTCCAGGCCCATGACCGCCAGATGCACCGGGGGCCGAGCCATGGTCTGCCACAGATTGCCTTCGTTCTCCAGGCACACCAGAGTTCCTTCCTGAACCGCGGCGAAGTTCACGCCGGTGATGCCCATCTGGGCAGCTGCGAAACGCTCCTGCAGGCTGTCCCGGGCGGCCCGGCACAGGGCCAAAGGCTCCGGCGGGCAGTAAAGACCCAAATGGTCCTGAAACAGGCGGGCAATCTGGTGGCGGTCCAGGTGCAGGGCCGGGGCCGTCAGGTGCGCCGGCGGGTGGCCAGCCAACTGGATGATGAACTCCCCCAAATCGGTTTCAGCCACCTCAACCCCGGCCTGGGAGAGATGGGGAGTGAGAGCGATTTCCTGGGTGGTCATGGATTTGGCTTTGACCACCTGGCGGACGCCATGGTGCCGGGCCACTTGGAGGATGAGCTCCCGGGCTTCGGCGGCGTCCCGGGCGAACAGCACGGTGCCCCCCCAGTTTTCCACCTTGTCCTTAAGTGAGGCGATGCTCTCATCCAGGCGGGTCAAGGCCGCAGCCTTGCTGGCTCGGGCCTGCCGGCGCCAGACCTCCCAGGCCGGATACTGCTGCACTAGGCGCTCCCGGGCCGCCAGGGCCCGGTGCGTGGCAGCCCGCACCCTGGGGGCTAAAACGGAGGCCTCAATCAAAGTAACCACCTCTCAGGATTCAGCGGCTTCCTCTTCCCGGGCGATCAGCTCGGACCGGTAGAGTTCTTCAGGAGACTCCAACACTGCGGAAAGGAACCGGTTCATCTCCTCCTGAATCCAGGCGTGGGAAAAGAAGTTATCTATGACTTTATCCATGAAATTTTTAAATTCGGGGGGGTAATCTTCTTCGTGCAGGCGCCTTTTCAGGAAGAAATGAGCCATCTGAAAATCGATATCCAGGGACACGCCGCGCTTTTGCAGGATATGCCTGAAATCGTGGCGGAGCTGTTCCACGGCGATGCCGTGGAGAAACCGCTTGATGGAGCCGCCGCTGACCAAGGACAGCGGAAAATAGCGCATGTTATAGAACCGCCGGCCGGTGCGAACCACATTGTGAAACAACTCCGGACTGCCCGGATCTTGGGCGCAGGCCTCCAAGGCCTCACGATAGGGTAGCTCCATGCGGATGAGCACCACATGCCAAAGCATATAGAGGTTAATCAGGAACATCCCCAATACGCTGGCTTCCCGCAGGGAGGGGTTCACTTCGCTGGACCAATTCAAAAACAGATAAATGAACAAGGCCACTACTATGGCCAAGCGAATCACCGCGACGGCCAGAATGCGGAAGGGATGGAGCCGGCGCTGGGAGAACAGATAAAAGGCACCCAAAATAAGAAAAAGAACAATCTGGGCATAAACGGTGGAATGAAGCTCAACCAGATATTGAAACATGAGCATCTCTCCCTGAATGTTGAGATGAATCCCTGGGGAAGGGCACAGTCAGGGTTATTTTGCCACTACCTTCCATTTTCATTCTACTGCCTTTTGGCTGGAAAAGGGGAGAAAAAGCTGGGAATTCATAATAAATTCATAGTGGCATGAGACAAACATACTCCGGCCCCGGCGAACCACCCATTGGGCCTTAAGCCTTATCAGGTCAGAATTTGGTATCCAGAGGAGTCGGGCGAGGCTCTGGCAGGTCGTGCACCAGTGGGGTTTTAGACAAAAATTTTCCCCACCGGCCCATTTGTTTCCATAGAAAGAGTAGAAGGTCAAAAAAAACTGACCGGGTGGGGGAGGAACCCGGTCAGTCGGTGAAAGGAGAAAATGGTATATGAACTTTGATTAAGGGGGGATGTGGGTACCTTAGTTTAGGTTCATATACGTAAAACAATAACTGCAGGTACCGTGCCAAAAGCGGTGCACCGGGATTAACCCCTAAGATCAGTAAGATAGCGTATGTTGCCCTGACCCCTCCCAAAAACCCGGAGCAATTCGGTTCAAAAATTTGTACGGCTTTTGCTCAGGAGAAAGCAATTAAGACGTAAGTTCCAAGGACCAGCGCCGGACCGCAGAAGGTGAAGCCGGCCTCCAGGGTCGGACGCCAGTAGAGGGGCACCATCTCGGGTCCGGAAGGCAGGATCACCTGATGCCGCGCAGGCAGGTCCGGCAGACCGGCCGCGGCCACCGGCTCAAGACCCGGGAAGGACGGCTCCGGCTCCTGGGCCACAAAGTGGGCCCGCAGCACCACGGCTTCCAGCTCCCGGTCCGGAAAGGCGTGGCCGTAAAGGTGCCGATGCCTGGCCTGGAAGGCCTCCCGGAAGGCGGCCTCCAGGGGAACGCTAAGGGTATAAGTCTGTCCCCGGTAGCGCAGTTCCACCTCCCCGGTCACTGTGAAGTCCTCCGGGCTCAAGCCGTCCTCAGCCAACTCCGTGAAGCCGCGTGCGGTCAGCGACTGAAAGGCTTGACGCAGGGTTTGCCAGGTGAGGTCGGGGCCGCGTAGCCGCAGAGTTTGGGCAAAATCCCGCTTCAGGCCGGCCAAAGCCATGCCCAGGGCCGAGAGCACCCCGGCCTGGGAGGGAATGATGATGCGGCGGATGCCCAGGTCCAGGGCCAGCTCGCAGACGTGGAGCCCGCCAGCCCCGCCGAAACAGAACAGGGTGAAGTCCCGGGGGTCAAAGCCCCGCTCCAGGCTCACCGCGGTAAGAGCCTTGGCCATATGGCTGTTCACCACCCGGATTATCCCCAGGGCCAGGTCCTGGGGGCTGACCCCGAAAGCACCGGCCAGTCGGATCATAGCCCGGGCTGTGGCCTCCGGGTCCAGAGCCAGGCGGCCGCCCAGAAAGCATTGGGGCAGCAGGCGGCCCAAATAGAGCTGGGCGTCGGTGACCGTGATTTCCTGGCCCCGGCCGTAGCACACCGGCCCTGGGTCGGCCCCGGCGCTCTGTGGGCCTACCCTTAAGGCCCCGCCCCGGTCCCGGTAGGCGATGGAACCGCCTCCGGCACCTACGGTGTGGATGTCCATCACCGGGATGCCCAGAGGAAAGCCCTGCAGGGTGTATTCCGGGGTGAAGGGAATCTCCCCGGCCACCAGGGCCACATCGGTGGAGGTGCCGCCCATGTCCAGGGTGAGAAGGTTTTCCTCCCCCAGGGTGCGCCCCAGCTTGAAGGCCCCCAGCACCCCGCCGGCGGGGCCGGAAAGCACCGTGGCTACCCCCAGGGCCGCGGCCCGGCGGCTGGGGATAAAGCCGCCGCCGGAGTGCTGAATGAACAGCGCCGCGCCGGTCAGCTCCCGGCTCAGGGCCCCCAGATAGCGGTCCAGCACCGGGGCCAGATAGGCGTTCAGCACCGTGGCCGAAGTGCGCTCATATTCCCGGAATTCCGGCATGATGGCCGAAGACAGGGAAAGGGGCACCCCCAGGTCAGCCAGAACGGCGGCCAGGAGTTGTTCATGGACGGGGTTGGCATAAGCATGCAGCAGGCAGACGGCGATGGACTCCGGGGCCAGGTCCGCCACCTGCCGCTTCACCCGGCTCAGCTCCTCGGGAGTGAGCGGCGTGTCCACCGTGCCGTCGGCCCGCAGACGCTCGGCCACCCCCACCACCCGCTCCCGGGGCAGGAGCTCCGGGGCCTTGGCGGGGGAGAGGCTGAACAGCTCCGCCCGGGTCTGCCGCCCGATAAACAGCACATCCTCGAACCCCTTGGTGGTAAGGAGCACCACTTTGGCCCCCTGGCGGGTGAGAAAGGCGTTGGTGCCCACCGTGGTGCCATGAATGATTTCCACCCCCTCCAGCCCCTCGGGCCTGAGCTCCCGCAGGCCTGTCAGGATGGC
>JAFDHU010000153.1 GCA_019308625.1 Deltaproteobacteria bacterium | reverse complement strand
TCCACCTGGGTGTCAAAACAAGGGCCGTTGGGGCGGTAGTTGGTGATACCGTAAACCGGCAGGGGATAGCTGTCTTGGATGCCGCTGGAGAGGTCCCGCTCGCAGGCCACTGCGATGATGAGGCGGGGGCGGCGCTCCACCACGATACGCCGGGCCACGGTGCCGCCGGTGGCCACGGCCAGGCCCACCCCGTACTTGTCGGACAGTTCGGCCAGGCCCTTGATGGGGCACTTGCCGCAACGCTTACAGTGCAACACACTGCCAGTGATGCGGAACTGGCATTCATGGAACTGCAGGCAGTGAGGCATCAGGAGCAGCAGTTCCTCGGGTCTGGCTTTGGGATGTTGGGCCAGCAGGAGCTGATTGTTGATTTCAATGAAGGAACGGCGCACTTGGTCCTTGTGGATACCGAATAGCCGCCCCACCACGGTCATGAGGGGGAGCAGCAGCTTGATGAGTACGCCCCGGAGGTTGCGGGAGAAGGGCAGGTCCCGGCCCAGGGCCACGGTCAGGCCCAGGATGCCCACGCCTCCCAAAACCAGAAGCAGGAGCGCGGCGAACAGGATGCCCAGCACCAGTGGGAGGCTGGGATGGATGTTGGCCAGTCCCACATAGGGCACAATCCACAGGAGGGCCAGAAGCAGAGAGAACAGGAGGACGGTAACGGCCAGAAGGCCCAGAAAGATGCGCTTCTGGGGCCGGAACGAGTTGCCTCCCTCCAATATGATTTTTTCTGCCATGGGAATTATCCCAATACTTCCCGGTTCAGGGGACGCCCCCGCAGAAATTCGGCTACGGGCAGGCGCTTGTGCCCCGCCAACTGAACCTCCCTCACCGTAATGGTGCCTTCCCTGCAGGCGATTTCCAGCCCTTCCGGGGCAGGCCCCAGTACTGTGCCGGGCGGGGCCGGATGGCCTTCCGCCCGGGCCACTCGGGCTCCGAACAGCTTGAGCCTCTCACCCTTCAGCAGGGTATAGGCGCCGGGCTGGGGGTCCAGACCCCGGATCCAGTCGCAGACCTCCTGGGCCGGCAGGTTCCAGTTAAGCCGCCGCATCTCCGGAGTGAGGGGCGGCGCGTAAGAAACCCCTTCTTCAGGCTGCGGCTGCTTGATGACCTGGCCCTGGCGCAGGAGCTCCAAAGCCTTCACCAGCAGCGCTGCGCCCTGCTCCGCCAGCCTGGCGGCCAGGGAGCCGGCGTGGTCGTCTTCCCGGATGGGTACCTTCTCCTGGAGAAAGATGGGGCCGGCGTCCAGCTCCGGCACCATCCACATGATGGTGACCCCGGTTTCCTTCTCCCCCCGGATCAGGGCCCAATTGACCGGGGCGGCGCCCCGGTACTTGGGCAAGAGCGAGGCATGGACGTTCAGTGCGCCCAGTCGGGGCACAGCCAGCAGCTCCGGCGGCAGGAGGCGGCCGTAGGCGGCCACCACCATTAGCTCTGGGGCCAGCTCCTGCAAGCCGGTCAAGAATTCCGGGTCCTTCAGTCTGACCGGCTGGAGCACCGGCAGTCCGTGGGCCTGAGCCCGCTCCTTCACCGGCGGGGGGCTGACCTTGCGTCCCCGCCCCCGGGGTTTGTCGGGCTGGGTGATGACCGCCGCCACCTCCTCCCCCGCCGTCAGCAGCGCCTGGAGGGTGGGCACCGCAAAGGCTGGCGTGCCCAAAAAGATGACCCGCCACGGTCCCTGCTTCACTTGGCCGCCGCTTGCTTCTTAAGTTTCTTTATAAAGAGCATTCGTTTCAGCCGGCTGAGCCGGTCGATGAACAGCTTGCCGTTCAGATGGTCAATTTCGTGCTGCAGGACCACGGCCAGCAGGTCCTCAGCCTCTATTTCCATGGGTTTACCTTCCCGGTCAAAGCCGGCCACGCAGATTTTCCGATGGCGGCGCACCTCAGCGGAGCAATCGGGCAGGGAAAGGCAGCCCTCATTGTGGATGATTTCCCCCTCGCAGGCCACGATGCGGGGATTGAGCATGACCTTCAGCTCCGGGGAGCCGTCCCGCTGGGCCACGTCAAAGACGATAACCCGGCGCAGGTCCCCCACCTGATTGGCGGCCAGACCCAGGCCCGGCGCGTGGTACATGGTGGCGGCCATGTTGTCAATGAAGCGCTGCAGCTCGCCGTTGATGTCGGTGACTTCCCTGGCCTCAGTCAGCAGAACCGGGTCAGGATACAGGCGGATAGGCAGAATGGCCATGATATTTCCCGGATAAGAAGTATAACAACTAAATATTATGCTTTTCGGAATGGATTTTCAAGGCTTGGCGGGAGATACCTGGAAGATAGAGGGACGGGATCTCAATGACAGTGACAAGCAGAGCTTGGAAGAGGAGGCCGGAGCCCCGGCCCCCTTTCCCAAAACTTTGCTGTTACTCAGAAGGGGTCGGGGCCGTTGGGCCCCCCCGGACCCATACCGGGCCCCATACCCATGCCATGTCGCATGCCGCGGCCGGGACCGGAGCGCCCGAGTTGGGGGGCGATTTCCTTCAGCTTCAGCCGCAGGGCCACGGCTTTTTCCATCAATTGACCACGCAGAGCGCTGATTTCCTTCTGCTTGGCCAGAATGGCCTTTTCATCGGGCTTCTCCGCCTTCCAGAGCTGGGCCAGCTCGGCCCGCTTGACCCACAACTGCTTACGCATCTCTGCGGTGTCGTTCATGAACTGGTGCTTCAGGTCAAAGACCTTGGCCGCCTGCTCTGGGGTGAGGTTCAGGCGGGCCCGCCTCCGGGGGCCGGCCCAGGCACTGACGGAAAGGGCCAGAATGGCCACCACCAGCACCGGAATCAGGGCTTTCGGATTGATGCGTCTCATGGACTTGCTCCTTTCTTGATTTCGTCGCTTTCTGATTAGTAAACCCGAAAGCGGCGCGAATCCGGCGCGGCTGCTTTTAGATAAAGGGCCGCCAATTTGATGAGCTCTCTGGCTACATGCGCCCAGAGACTTTCTTTGATGAAGGGATAATGCGGCGGTGAGAGAGCGGCCGAAAATCTTTGGCAAAGGGGCCGGTGGTCCCCCTGCCCTCCCCTCCAAAAAATTTGCTCCGCGCCGGTAAAGTGTCTGCCCGTAGAGTCAACCGGCGGCTCCGCCCTGGTGCCGCTTTATTCTCTGCACCCGGGCCTGAGCTGCACCGGCGGCCGCACTTCAGGGGCCGTAGCGGGCGTAGCGCTGCACCTTCAGGACCAGCAGCTCCGGGGCCGTAGCCGGGCCGGTAACCTTGATGACTGCCTCGCCCCAGCCGCCACCTTTGAGGAGGAAGCGGGGGTAGTACATCAGAGTGTCGGTGTAATGGTTGTACTCCTTGGTGCCGCCGGTCACTCGCAGCAGGTCCTGCTGCCCGGCCTGGCGCAAGGCCCGGGCGCAATCCCTAAGCTCCGGCCCGCTCAGTTTGCCCCGGGTGATGCTGGCCCGGGCAATCTCCTCCTGCACGGAAGACTGCATTGTGGCGCAGCCGATGAACACCAAAAGTGCCGCCGCCCACCAGCAGAGCTTTCTCATCTCCGGCCCTCTCCTCTGACAGCAGGATATCGCCGAAACGGCGAGCAGGTTCCGAATTTTCCCAGGATAAATGAAGCAAGTAAAAGCAGGGCATTGCCCCGCGGCCGGAAGCCTTTCACAACTCAAATTTGGCCGCCACCGGGATGCGGCGGCCCATGCCGAAGGCCTTGGAGGTCACCTTCAGGCCCGGGGCTGCCTGCCTTCTTTTATACTCGTTGGTGTCAACGGCCCGGATGACCCAGCGCACCACCCCCGGATCAAACCCTGCCGCCACAATCTCCTGATAAGATTTGTCCTCCACCAGGTAGAGCTGGATGATCTGGTCCAGAATCTCGTAAGGCGGCAGGGTGTCCTGGTCCCGCTGGCCGGGCCGCAGTTCCGCGGAAGGGGCCTTGTTGAGAATCCGCTCCGGAATGACCTCGCCTTCCCGGTTGAGATAGCGGGCCAGTTCATAGACCATGGTCTTGGGCACGTCGGCCAGGATGCTCAGACCGCCGCTCATGTCGCCGTACAGGGTGCAGTAGCCCACCGCCAGCTCGCTTTTGTTGCCGGTGGACAGCACCAGGTGGCCGAACTTGTTGGACAGAGCCATCAGGATGTTGCCCCGGATGCGGGCCTGCACGTTCTCCAGGGTAATGTCCACAGTATCCACTTCAAAATGCGGTCGGAAAGACTCCCGATAGGCTTCGTAAATAGGGGTGATGGGGATGACCATGAAGTCAATGCCCAGGTTGCGGGCCAGTTGCCGGGAATCCTCCAGGCTTTCCGGGGAGGAGAACATGGAGGGCATGGCCACCCCCAGGACGTTGTCCCGGCCCAGGGCCTTGACCGCCAGGGTGCAGACCACCGCGGAGTCCACCCCCCCAGAGAGGCCCACCACCGCCCGCCGGAAGCCGCATTTGGACAGATAATCCCGGGTTCCCAGGATAAGGGCCTCGCACACCGAACTGCCTCCCGAAAGGCCGGGAGCACCGCCAGGGGCTCCCCCGCCTGGTCAAAGGCCAGGCTGCGGCCGTCAAAGATGAGCTCGTCGTTGCCCCCTACCTGATTGACGTAGACGAAAGGCACTCCATATTTTTGGGCATGGCGGCTCATGAGGCGGTAGCGGATTTCTTCCTTGCCCACCTGATAGGGGGAGGCGGAGATGTTGATCAGAAGAGTGGCTCCGCTTTGCATCAGTACGGCGAGGGGATCAACATTATACAGTTCCTGGCACCAGACCTCCTCCTGGCACCAGGCGTCCTCACAGATGGAGATGCCCAGGTTCCAGCCTTTGAAGGACACCACGCCGATGTCCGCGGCCGGCTCAAAGTACCGGGTTTCATCAAACACGTCGTAGGAGGGCAACAGGGATTTGTCCCGGCAAAAGATGGCCTGTCCCTGGTGAAACAGGATCGCGGCATTGTACAGCCTTTTACCCTTGGGCCGGCCGGTGGGCCGGGGGGCCCCCACGATGAGGCCCAGATGCGGGAAGCGGGCAGACAGGGCCGCCACCTCTGACAAGGCCTGCTGGGTCCGGTCAATAAAGGCGTGCCGCTGCAGCAGATCCCGGGGCGGATAACCCGTCAGGAACAACTCTGAAAAAACCGCCAGTTCCGTATCCGGCGGGAGATTTTCCAGGACGGCGGCAAGTTTTTGGATGTTTCCGGAAGTGTCCCCTACGGTGGGATTGAGTTGGGCCAGGGCGACTTTCATGGGCAGTATCCTTGGATGGACAAGTATGAAATGAATTTTAGCAGAAATGACCCAGGGATTCGAGATTTATGGAGAGGAAGAAATGCCACGGCGCTGCGAGAGGTAGGCCCTCGTTTGCCCCGGCTTGTCTCCGGTCCTGCCTTGACAGCCCCCTGCCGGCGGGATAATAGATAGGAAGCTTCCTGATGGCGGAGAACTGGCAAGTGTTTTGGGACAAGCCTGTGGAAACTCTCACCTCCGCGGCGCTGCGGGATTTGCAGATGAAACGCCTGCGGGACACCCTGCGGCCGGCCGCCCGCACCCCCTTTTACCGGGAACGCCTCCAGGAAGCCGGGCTCTCGGCGGACAGCCTGCCAAGACTGGAAGACCTGCGCCGTCTGCCTTTGACCACCAAGGAGGACCTGCGCGCCCGGGGCCAGGAGATGCTGGCCCCGCCCCTGAGCCACATGGTGCGTCTGCACGCCTCCTCGGGCACCACCGGCCAGGCCACGGTCATTTACTATACCCGTAAGGACCTTGCAGTCTGGGCCGACCTGGTGGCCCGCTCCTTGTACATGACCGGCCTCCGGCCCGGAGACGTGTTCCAGAACATGATGGGCTATGGGCTGTTCACCGGAGGGCTGGGCTTCCATTACGGGGCCGAGCGGCTAGGGCCCCTGACCATCTTTGCCGGGGTTGGCAACAGCCG
>JAFDHU010000152.1 GCA_019308625.1 Deltaproteobacteria bacterium | reverse complement strand
TATTCACCCATGTAATTCACCGAGCAAAGATAAAGGGGTTAGGAAATAACCTAACCCCTGGAAATTTCTGGCGCGCCCAGAAGGATTCGAACCTCCGACACACGGATTCGTAGTGCAAAAATGGGGGTTTGGCATAACATACCAGAAGGTAGCAAAACATAGCTATTGCAACAATTTAAGTCTTGTGCTATTGTGCAGAAAAGCTCACAAGATAGCAGGAAAACCCGTAACGATGGACACCTATATGGACACCAAAGAAGTGCACCATTGTTCATAAACTGCCTAAAAATTTCCCCCCTAACCCCCGGCTGATCACCGTGGGGGACAGGGCGGGTATCCCGACCGCCTTGGGGGGGCATGTTCACCAGGGGGCCACAACGGGAGGTGGCGCAATGTCAAGAAGCCTTGAGTTTCAAAAGAAAGTCCTAGCCCGGGCCCGGAGCAAAAACCCCACACAGCCTCGTAAAAAGAAATTTCACCCGGCGCCCTGGGCCGTTTTCTTCATCTGGCCTACCTGCACCGGCTGGCTGCCAAAAACCCGGCAGCCCCTGCCGCCCAGCCCCGTGGAGTTCGCTGCCGCGTTTTTCCGAAAATACTGGCCTTGGGCTCAGGAGCTCAACGGGCTGAAACATGCCCAGAAGCTCAAAAAGCTCAGGGGCCGGTGTGTGGCACTACGCGCTGACGACCACGCCGTCTTCTACCGGGAAATTAATCCCGCCTTCTGGCCCGATGGAACCCTGGAGGCCCTGACACAGGAGGCCGAAACAGACCAGGCGGCTTTTGAAGCGGCCCGGGAGGCGGCGACTTTCTTCATTGAACGGGGAGAACCGGTGCCGGAGGCCCTGCGGTGCTTTGCAGCCAAGCTCATAAGGGGAGAAGCCCGGCCCCCGAAAAGACGGGGCCCCTCACCTTATGCTACTCTGCCCCAGAAAAAACTTATCCGGGCGCTTTTCCTCAAACTGGTTTCGCATTACGGTTTGACACCGTATCGAAACGAGGTTATTGAACCCGACTCGGAAGCTTATGCCATTGATGCGATAGTTGAGGGGGGCACGAAAGAAAGAATTGAACTTACTTATGAGCAAGTCCGCAAGATAATCTCTAAACCATCCCTTCCTTAAAATTCCCCATTTCTATCCCAAGCAATTGTGGGCCGAGTTTTCGCCAAAACTCGGCCCACGCGTTGTTTGATTTTATGAGTTATCATCAGGCTACAAGATGTAGATGGAGGCGTCAAAGGATGGAGAAGCTGCTCAACAAGCGCCAGGTGGCTGAAATTCTTGGAGTTTCTGTCCACAGCATAAACCGGATTGCGCGGGAGGTCGGCTACGTCATGGTGGGCCGGAGGCGCATCCTTTTCGACCCCCGAGACGTTGAGGATTACATCAAGCGCCGGAAGTTCCGCCGTCCGGCGAGGTGACTAATCCGGCTTCCTCACTTGGTGCCCAGCCCACAAGGAAAGGGGGCTCTGGCCGGGAGCAAAACATAATAATGTGTGGGGAAATAAATCTGTCGGTAAACGGCGAAACAGTGAAACACCCCGAAGCTGGCCTCACCCTGGCGGAGCTGGCTGAGGCCAAAAAGCTGCCCCTGGATTTTCTCAAGGGCTTGGGCTTGTCCGACCTGAAAGTGAAAGGGCAGCCGCGAGTGGTGATCCCTTACATGAACCAGGGCGGGGAGGTGGCGGAAATTCGCAAAGCCGGACGGATTGTCCCGGGGGGTGAAGATGCTGCATCCTGACCACCTGGCCGACCTGAGGCGTTCCGGCCTTTCAGACGAGATCATCAGGGCGGCGGGCATCTACACGGTGCCCCCGTCTGGCATCGGGAAGAAGCTGCGCGGCGGGGACGCCAGGGTAGTAAGCCTGTTGGCTTTCCCTTATCCGGGGTGTAACGGCTTTGAACGTTATAGGTGCTTTTACCATAACGGCAAGTCCGGGCCTAAATACCGGCAGCCCAAGGGAACCCAGAACCGCCTCTACATTCCCCCCGGCGTTGATTTGGTCGGAGGTGAACCATTGACCGTTGTAGAGGGGGAGAAAAAGGCGCTGAAGCTGGCACAGGAGGGCTTTCACGCCGTCGGGCTTGGTGGGGTTTGGGGATGGTGCGCCGGGGGCCAAGGCTACAAACCCCCCAGCGGCGGAACCGGGGGGTGGCTGATAGAGGACTTCGGGAAGCTGAACCTGAAGCGGCTCATTCATATTATATTCGATTCAGACGGCAATCACAACCGCATGGTGCGTTTGGCCGCCTTCCGTTTGGCCCGGGTGCTTTGCCGGCGGGGGGCCACGGTGAGCATTCTGTTCATCCCCCCGGCACCGGACGGGGAGAAGGTGGGGGCGGATGACTTCCTGGTGGCCCACGGGCCGGAGGCTTTTCGGGAGTTTTTGGAAAGCGCCTGGCCCTTCTCCCCGGACTGGACCGACGCTGAGGCAGAAGTCTGGTGGCAAGTGCGCGACTTAGGCCCCGAGACGCCCCCGCACGAGAAGCTCAAGTGTCTGTCGGCCTTAGTGCCTCACCTGGCCCGGCTTTCTCACTTGGAAGCGGCGGCCCTTCTGGAAGAACTGAAGCAGCGCCTGAAACTCAGGGCCGCGGACCTGGCCGGGCTGAAGGCCGATATCAAAGCTGCCCGCAAGGCCCGTGAGGCCAAAACCGAGACCCAGACCCTGGAGGTGGCCGACTTGGCCGAAATACGCCGCCTGCATCCCGCCGTGGACTTCCCGGACGGGCACATGACCTTGGGTTTCCGGGTGGACACCCCCCAGGGTGAGGGGCTGCTGCTGGTGCTTTCCGACGGCCAAGGCGTCCGGGCCGAGGTGGACCCGGAAACCGTTGACCTAGGGGGCCAGACCTGGACCGTGGGCCGCGGCACCCCACCTTGGCTTCGGGACCGGTGGGGGCTGGAAAAAGTGAAGGCCTTCCTGGAGCGCCCCACCAGGCCCCGGGACCTGTATCAGCGCATCAAGGCGACCTTGGCGGAATTCCTGGACCTGCCCGAACCAGCTTACGGCCTTTTGTCGGCCTGGGCTGTGGGGACTTACTTTTCCCACCTGTTTACGGCCTATCCCTTCCTGCACTTGTTTGGCCCCAAAGAAACCGGCAAGTCAAAGACCCTGGAAGCCCTGTCCTGCCTGTGCTTCAATCCCTTCAAGGGAAGGGACATCACCGCCGCAGCTCTGGGCGACACCTGCGAGGGGCAGCGGGGTGCCATGCTGATTGACCAGGCCGAGCGCCTGGGCCAAGGAGACAACGGCACGGGAAACCTGGTGGGGCTGCTGGCCGACAGCTATAAGAAGGCCGGGGGTAAGCGCCGGATAGTGGATACTAACCGGAACACAGGGAGAACGGTTCTTGAATTTTCCACCTACGGCCCCAAAGCCTTTGCCTCTACCAGGCCCCTTGACCCCGACTTGGCCGACCGGTGCATTAGAATTCCCATGACCCGCACCCGGCGGAGGCTGCCTGACCTGGAGGGGTGGGAGGCAATCTGGGGTGAGCTGCGCGATGCTTGTTATCGGTTTGCCTTGGCCGCCTTCAAGGAAGTGGCCCGGGCCTACCGGGACACACCGGGGGACGGCACCCGTATCACAGAACTGTGGCGGCCTTTAGCCGCGGTGCTCAGGGCATTGCGGGCGGATGCGGCGGAGGTTGAGAAAATCCGGGACTTCTTCCTGGCCGGGGCCGAGGAAGGCCGGCATGAACCTACCGAGTGGGAAGCTGCCTTGTTGCAGACCCTGCGTGAACGGGCGGAGCTTGAGACCGGCCCCTTTGAGATGACGGCCCAGGAAATTCTAGAACTCATCGACATTGAAGGCGAAGTGAAGCCGGGCGTTGCCTGGGTAGGCAATGCCCTGGCCCAGTTTCACCTTTACGAGAAGAAAGGCCGCCAATGGCAAGGTGGGAGAAAAGGCAAATACCGGACCACTTACCTGTTTGACCCGAAGCGGGTTCAGCATATTGTGCAAATTTATTTACGAGAACCCCCCGAAACGGCCTGTTCACCTGTTCACGCCCATGAATGTGCTGAAAATTCAATAAGTTATGGTAAACAGCCCCAAAAGTGTGAACAGGTTCACCCCTGTTCACATGTGGCGGTGAACGGGTGTGAACAGGGTGTAACATGTTTACGGCAAGACCCCTGTTCACGGCAACCGGTTGAAATAATTAAAGAAAAAAAGTGTGAACAGGGTGAACAGGCTTTTTCAGGGGGTGAAGCAGGAAAAAAATTTACGCTTTGGGGCGATGACGGCGATGACCTCATCATGCCGGAGGGGGAATTTGAACTATGACGGTGCCGGAACTTGTCCAGGCCCTGACCGATGCCGGCTTTCGCCTTCGGGTGCACGGCACCCGTCTGGTGGTGAGGTTCACCGGCAAGAGACCCGTGAGCCGGACGGCCTTGGCCCGCCTGCTGGAGGCCATAAAGGCCCGAAAGCCTGAGGTGCTCACCTATCTCAAGGAAAGTGGC
>JAFDHU010000151.1 GCA_019308625.1 Deltaproteobacteria bacterium | reverse complement strand
GTCAGGCAGCCGCCTGTCCTCGCAGTTTAGGGCCTCGGGATCCTCGGGCCAGCAGCGTAGCAGGCAGGGAGAGGAAAGCTGTTACCTTGAAGCCACCTCCAGGTAGCGCCAGCCCAGGTTAGCCACCAGAGCCGAGAAAGGGCCGCGGCAGGCGGGCCGCATGAACCTTGCCACATCTTCGGTTTCCAGTTCCAGCACAGCCAGCTCCCCCTGCACCCGGAGCCGGACGTGACCGAAGCCCCGTCTCCGCAGCCAAGTCTCGGCCCCGCCCACCCGGGCCAGAATTTCCCGGCTGAGTTCTGTGCCATAGGGGAACCTGGTGGCTAGGCAGCTCTGAGGCGGCTTGTCCCCTGGCAGGCCCAAGGCGGCGCTGAACTTCCGGATTTCCCGCTTGCCCAGTCCCAGCTCCAGCAGGGGGCTGGCCACCCCGGCTTCCCTGGTGGCCTTCAGTCCCGGACGGAAATCCCTGAGATCGTCCCGGTTGGTTCCATCCCACAGGGCGTGGGCCCCCCAGGCCCGGGCCATCTGCCAGCCTTGCGCCGTAAGGGTCTGTTTGCAGGCATAGCAGCGCGCCGGGGTGTTGTAGCGGAACTCAGGTAGCGTGAGGAGATCCATCTCCCGCACCAGATGCCGCACCCCCAGGCGCCGGGCCAAACTCCAGGCAGAAGCCAGCTCACCGGGCGCGGTATGGGGGCCGGTGAAGGTCAGGGCGGTAAGCCGATCTCCCAAAACCGCCGCGCCCAAGGCCAAAAGCAGAGAGGAGTCCGCTCCGCCCGAAAACAGCAGCACCACCCGGTCCACGCCGCGCACGTACTCTCTGAAGGCGGTGATTACGGCAACCATAGGAAATCAGAGGGCAAAGAAGACCAGTGGCCCTCAGCTTTCATGAGTGAAGTGCGGGGGCGGCTTCTCCTGGCTCAGGGGTAGGCGTTCCACCGGCTCGCTTACGAAGAACTGGCCTTGCTCTATCCACTCTTTGAGCAGGTTGGCGATTTCCCGGGCCCGCACCAGGCTGGAGAGGGGCACGGTAGCCACCTCCTGACCATCCAGCTTTATCTTGCCACTCTTCAACTCAGCGTAGCTTACCTGACCCAAAATGCGGCTCATGCCAGCGGGATAGTCGCTGCCGTAATCCACAATAGGGGCAAAGAGCTCGGCATCGCTGACCCCGCAGTAATGGGCCATCTCCTCATCCAGCACGGGGATGGGCACCCCCAGCCCCACCGCCAGGGAGCAGCCGTAGCCCAGGATACTCACCCCCACCAGGTACCGGGGGCTCATCTTTTTCAAATCCCCCACCACCATGAGGGTTCCCGCCGGCACCAGAGGCACGCCATTGTCGCCCCGGGGCCGCTCCGGGTGGTGCTGGGTCCCGGGGAACACCACGTAGCCTACCGCCCCTCCCAAAAAAATGCGGGTGCCGATACCCACTGTGCGGTAGAACGGGTCGTTGAACAGCGGACTCAACTCTCCGGAGGTGCAGTAATTGGCGTTGGCGGCCCGGGGCTTCAGAGGCCCCATGTAGGTGTAGATGGTGCGGTTGGACAGGTTTACCGCGCAGTTGTAATTCTGGTAGCAGTTGCGGGGATTACAAAGAATGGCGTTCACCATTTCCTTCAAGGTGATGTTTTTGGCCAGGCGCTTGTTGGGATAGCAGTCGGTGCCATAGGCCTCCACCACCAGGTGGACGGCCTTACCGGCCACCAGGTCCTGGATGACGTGTCCCCCGCCGTATTTGAACTCTCCGGGATAGACTTTGTTCAAGGGGTCATCTGCGGCCGGCTCGGTGGCCCCGATATAGATGTCCACTGCGGCCAGGCCGGCGTAGGCCGGAACGTTATTCAGCCTCACGATGGAGGCCTTGATGGGTGGCTTGGCCTGACCGAAATTCAGAAAGGCCCCGGAGGAGCACATGGGAGAGAAGGTGCCGGTGGTAACCACGTCCACTTGGCGGGCCGCGGCCACCTCGCCCTTTTTCCGGACGATGCCCACCATTTCTTCGGCAGTAACCACCACTGCTTTGCCCTGCTTGATTTTCTCGTTGATTTCCTGGTATGTCTTATTTACTTGAAATTTGGCCATGGCTTGTCTCGCAACCCCCTGTGCCCCCAAGGTCCGATAGCCTGTGTTGCTGGAAATTTCCGCCCCTCCGGCCGGCTTTTTTATCACCAGCCTGATTTCCCTTTTGGTGATCGTGGATCCCCCGGGAAATATCTTTTCTTTTCTGGCCCTGTCCGCGGGCTATTCTCCTGAAGCTTCCAGAGCCTTGGCCCGCCGGGCCTGCCTCTTCGCCCTCACGGTGTTGACCGTGTTTGTGTTCGCCGGCCGTCTCATCCTCATCTTTTTCGGCATCACCCTGGCCGCCTTCCAGATCGCCGGCGGCCTCATTCTGTTCCGCATCGCCTTTGACATGCTGGAAGCCCGGGGCCACTTCCACCGGCTGGACACCTCCTCCAGTCTGACAGCCGAAGATTACCGGGACATCGCCCTGGTGCCCCTGGCAGTGCCCTTGCTTTCCGGTCCCGGGGCCATCTCCACCGTTTTGGTTCTGACCAGCCGCAGCCGCAGCCTTTGGGAAGATGGCCTCATCATCCTCGCCTTGGTCATCACCATGCTCATCACTTACATAGTCTTCCGCTTTGCCGAACCTCTGCTAAAGTTTCTCAAGGAAAGCGGCATCCGGCTCATGACCCGCATAATGGGTCTGATTCTGGCCGCCTTGGCGGTGCAGTTCGTCATTGACGGCCTGCAGGCGGCCTTTCCCTTTATTCAGGGCTAGTAAAAATCCACCGGGTCAATGCGCCGGGACGCCGCCCAGTGGAAAAACAGGTTGCTGGGCAGGCCCTGGAAGATATAGGAGTTGGGGGGCCAGAAAAAACGACGGAAAATGGCCGGAAACGAATAAAACTTCCTAAAACAGCGCCACACCCCCTCTTCACATTCCTCTGGAGTCATATGCCGGGGGACAAAGTTGCACACCATGCCCAGGTATCTCTCCGCCTCGGGGTTATGCACCCGGCCCTCCTGGGCCAGTTGCTCCCACATGGGGGTGCCCCGCCGCGGGGTGGCTACATTAAAAAAGGCCAAGGGTGCCTTGACCCGCTTCAAAAAGGCCAGGGTCTCGTCAAACAGCTCCTGGTAGTCGCCGTCCAGCCCGAACATGAAGTTCAGAGAATAAAAAATGCCCCGCCGGCGAAGGCGCTCCAAGAGAGTTTCATACTCCTTTACCGGGTTCTGGACCTTCTCAATGGAAGAGATGCTCTCCTCGCAAACGTTTTCAATACCGATGTTCACATGGAAGCAACCTGAGGCCTTGGCCAGGTCCAGCAGCTCCTCATCCCGGGAAGTATTGATGGTCCACAGACAACTCCAGCGGATCCCCAGAGGCATCAGGGCCTTGAACAGCTCCTTGGCGTAGTCCCGGTGGCCGGTGAGATTGTCGTCAATAAAATAAACTTTTTTCAGACCGGTTATGCGGGTGTTGGTCTTGATCTCCTCAATAACCTCTCCGATGGGGCGGCGGCGGTATGTGTGGCCGTAAACAATGGGCACCTCGCAAAAGGCGCAGTGATAAGGGCAACCCCGGGAGGTCTGAGTGGGCACGATTTTCACCCGGTACCGCCTGAAGTCTATAAGCTCCACCCGGGGACGGGGCAGCCCCGCCAAGTCATGAAACCCCTCTGCCTGATAGCGGCGCTTAAGCCGCCGGGCAGCGGCATCTTCTACCACTTGGGACCAAACCTTCTCGGCCTCCCCCACTACTACTGCGTCCGCATGCTCCAGGGCTTCCTCCGGATGCAGGCTGACGTGAAAGCCGCCCATCACCACCGGCACCCCCCGGCGCCGGAATTCCCCAGCAATTTCATAGGCCCGCTCCGAGGTGGCGCAGGTGGCGGTGATCCCCACCAAGTCATAAGGCCGGTGGTAGGGAATGGGTCCCAGCCGGTCGTCCACTATGGTCACCCGGTGACCCTTGGGGGTAAGGCCTGCCAGGTAGGGAAGGGTCATGCCCAGAAGCCAGCGGGTTCTGCTGCGAAGAGGGCGCCTGTCGGGGTATTTGGTAGTGGGCTGGACCAGAAGGATATGCATGGCAGAGACTAAGAAGTAGATGAGTAGGATATTTTTTAGTATTCTAACAAAACATTTTATTAAAAGCATGCTCCGGATGACAACAGAATTCAACCTCCGAAACCGCCGGCAGCAGTTCAGGAGTCTCCTCCGGTGAAGGCTATTCTCTGCCCCTTGTGCAACCTTGACCTCACTCGTCCCGTTAGCCGGCGCCACCGGCAGGGACTCACGGTGACCACTGTCTTGTGCCAAAGCTGCGGCCTGGTTTACCACAATCCGGCGATTGAGGACCGCGACCGGCAACTCACCGGTGCCACCCTGCAGCAGTGGCATACGGACGCCCGGGTCAGTCCCCGTTATTTAAAGAAGCTGCAGGCCCGCTGGGGGGGCCGAAGTCCTGTGTTTGGAGCCCGACCCCAGCCAAGCCGCCTTCGCCCGCCGGCATTGGAACCTCAAAGTGCTTCAGGCCAGGTTTGAGGAAGCGGATTTGAGGGGGGAGCAGTTTGACCTGTTCGTGGCCTCCCACGTTATTGAACACTTTCCGGACCCCTTGGGCTTCCTGGCCCGATTGAAGGACCTGGCTCACCCCCACTCCGGCCTGTTTCTGGAGACCCCCAACATCCTGGCCCCCAAGGTCAGCCCGGTGAGGCTTTTTTCCCTATCTCACAACTTCTATTTTTGCCCGGAGACTTTGAACCTTCTGCTGGCTAAGGCCGGCTGGCAGGCGACCCGCCTCCGGGTCTTCCGCCGGGATGCCTTCCAGGTTCTGGCCAAGCCGGCAACTCCCCGTCAGCCGGAGATCCCCCCCTACTTGGCCCGGGAGGTGCAGCAAGCCTTAAACCGCCACCGCTATTTCTACTACCTCAAACTGCTCTTTTTGTGGCGCAAGCTTCCCTGGTGGCAGGATTTCTGGATGTACACTGAGGATCCCCGGTATGAGGCTGCCGGCCCGCAGCCCCCGACCGGCAGCGCCTGAGCACTGCCTAAGCGCCGGAACATCCACGCCGCCCTCGGAAAGTCATTTCCGGTTGCGAGTCAGAGGAATTATCTTGCCCTTTTCTCCCGGTCCGGGGCGATCCGGCGGGGGTGCGGCCTTGCGGGGAACCGGAGCCAGTCTTACCGGTCTGCCGCCCATGGTGAATTCCGCTCCCTGAAGATGCTCTCCCTCCAATATCCACACCATGCTCTGGGGCGGCAGCGTCAGCACCAGCAATTCCACCTGGTACCAGCCCGGCTTGACATCCGGGCTGATATCCTCTACGCGGGCATAAAAGGCAGGTTTGTGGTCCAGATAAATCAGGACCAGATCATTGATACCGGCCATCTTGCACTTTCTCAGGCAGGGAGAACTATGGCCGAGGGGCCGTTTCACTCTACCAAACCTTGACAAATATTCAAGTACTTATTCAGGCAGGAACCGCAACGGCGACAGGCGTGGCCATAGACCCGATATATGACAGTTGAAAATCGGAGCCGTCGTCCCCCCAGTTATTAGGGGGAGGGGGCCAGAGGTCGCCGAGCCCTGCCCCTCTCATTACCATGACTACTTTCCTGCCGGCGGGATCAAGGCCGGGGGCGCGGGCTCCACATACACCCAGAGATACCCTCGCTTCTCCACCGGGTAGGACTTGCCTTCATAGGTCTTCCTGCCGTGCCGGCGGCTCACCGCGATGACCCACCAGCCCGGGCTATCCAGGGTGCAGGTGAGATAGCCCTGGGAGTCGGTCTTCACCATCCGGGTGATGAGGGGACCGTTTTCCTCGCCGAACCGGTCCTGGGGCAGCTCTTCCGGGGGCACGAAAAATCCATTGAATTTCTCCACTTCCACCATGGCACCTTTGAGAGGCTTGCCGCGGAACAGGGCCTGGGCTTTGAAAACCACGCCAGCCGGCCAGCCGTAAGGACGGGTCAGGGGCACGATTTCCACTTCCAGGCCCAGCTTGCGGTCCCACCCCTTTTCGGCCATGATGTGCCAAGGCTCTTTGACGAAGTCCTGCCACAGCATCTTTTCTTCCGGGATGAAATAGAGCGGGGCTTCCAGGCAGAGATAGTAATCCCCCGGGGCGGCGGGCTGGTATTCCACCTCAAAGGCCCGGCGCTCCTGCCCGCTGGCCAGGTCCTTCAGCTTGATTTCCTTGACCACCACCGGGGCCTTTTGGCCCTCCGGGGTGACTATAAAGAATTTGGGCTCCTGGGCGTCATAGACCACCATCTCAAAGGGATGACCCCAAAAATAGCGCCATTGCACCTTCTCCCCCGGCTTGCCGTAGCAGCCCTCCACCTTGGGCCAGTAAGTGTGGAAATGCGCCTGCGCTGCAGCCGCCAGGAGCAGGACCGCGACCGCGGCCATGACCGTGGCCTTGAGCCATTTCCTTGCCTGATGCATACCTTGCCTCCTCAACTCTCAAATAAAAAAAGCCACGAATACCCGGCGTCTTCCGGCGCCCCGGCCTTCGTGGCCTGACAGCCTGACTTTTCTCTAAGATTGCCTGCTCTCCGGGTTCAGCCCAGAGGTTGCCTAAGCCTAGCGCGAATGCGCCTTGGTGTCAAGTCCGGGAAGGGATTTTTTAAACCAGGTTCCTCGAGCTCTTACGGAACCATCGGAAGGCCGGGCCCCTTCGGCGGCCTTTCATAAAAAACAGGCCGTGACCTCATTTTCCCGGCTCACATACTCCCGGGCTTCCAAGACCTGCTGGACTACTGTCTCCACCGCGGCCAAATCCGTCCAGGGGCTCAGGATAAAGGACTTGAGCGCGGCGATGGGCGGGCCCGCCTGGCCTGGTAAGGGGAGCGGCGCCCCAAACCCAGTAGCGGCGCCCGGGTCTTCAGGTCATCCACTTGGTCCAGGAACCGGGAAACAGTGTGGACAAAGTAGCCGTCCAGCAAGGGATCGGACACCGGCGCAGGAAAATAGGACTTGATATGCTCCAGAAACGGGGCGTAGTGCTGCCGGGGGGTGGCGGGGCGGTCCATGGCAGGGCTCCTCGGAGCAGGGAAAAGGCCGTCTTCCCCGAGATTTCAGTAAACAAAACATAGTTCAGGGAGGCTGTCAATGCGGCTCCCCCGCTGGATGGGGGGAGAAGCCCACCGGCCGCGCCGGCTGGACGGTTGGCCCGGAACCCACTTTTCCAGCTTCCCGCCCTTCCAGCGTCCGAACCTGCTTCTTAGGCTTGAGGCGGCGGAAAGGGAATGTCATCCGGGTCTGGCTGCCTTAGCTGGGGTCTGCGTTTTCCCGGAAAAATTCCTCCAAGCCGGCGAGCAGGGCCAAAGTGGAGGGGCCGCCGGCGGCATGTCGCAGGATTTTCAAGGCCTTGGGGGAGCTCAAGGGAGCCCGCCAGGGTCGGATGGAGGTCATGGCTTCATAGGCATCCAAAAGCCTCAGCAGCCGGGCCCAGGGGTGGATGGCCGGCTCCGGCAGACCCAAAGGATAGCCGGAGCCGTCGTCGCTTTCGTGATGTTGGGCCACCATGAAGACCACGGTTTCGGGAAGGTGGGAGAGGTTTTCCAAAAAATGTACGCCTGCCTGGGGGTGAGCCTTGATGGCTTCCTGCTCCTCGCCGGTGAGGAGTCCGGTCTTGCCCCAGAGGGAGCGCGGCAGGGAGATCATGCCGATGTCATGCAACAGGGCCCCCAGACCGAACACCGCGGCCTCCGGCTCCGGCCAGCCCAAGTGCCGGACAAAGGCCAGCCCCAGGACCGCGACGTTGACCGAATGGGTGAACAGGCCGGAATCATGCCGCCGTACCGTCTGAACCAGGTTACGGGGCTGCGGGGCTTCCCGGATGAGGCCGAACCAAGCCCGGAGGAGGTCCTGGGCCGGCTGCAGCCGCTCCGGGATCCCTTGCAGGCGGGCCAGCAAATGGTCCAAAAGGTTCCCGGCCTCAGCCAGGTTATAATAGCCCCAGGCCTGCTCCTCTTCCGACTGGGCCAAATCGGGAGTCCCGCCCGCCCCGTCTGAAAACGCCACCCCCCCGGCAATCCCTGCCGCCGTTGGTTTCAGCCGGATGGTGCAAGGGACCGCCGCCTGGCCCTGAAACAGACGCAACGGTAAGGGATAAAGCTCTTGGCCCTCTTCCCGGCCTGAACCGCAGCCTTGCCCCTCTCTGGGCAAATTCACCGCCTGATTCCTCTTCCCTTCTCCCGCTTCGGATTTCATGGCTTTCCGGCCTTTACCCCTCCAACTCCTTTCCCGCCGGTGGGCCGTTCAGGCCGAGGCCCGGCGCCAAAAGCGGGACCAGGGGCTACCGGCCCCGGCTGCTGTTTCCTCCGTGGCCATCCCGCTCTCTTCCAGGAGAAGCTGGGCAATTTTCTCCAGGTCCCGGGCCGCCCGACTCCTTTCCTGCTTGAGGGGAAAGGGCATCATCTGGTTTACCGCGTCTTCCACCACCGGGTCATAGGACAGCCGCCCCAGCAGCCGGGTTTTGAGGCTGAGAAACGAAGCGCACACTTTTTCAATGATCAGGGCCGCCTGGAAATCCCGCTCCTCCTTCACCATGTTGACCACCAGGTAGAGGCGGAAGTCCGAGAGCAATTGTTGCAGGCGGTGATACTTCTCGGGGCTGGCCTCCTGCAGTCTCACCAGGATGTCGTGGACGGATTCCATCCCGTCCTGGGAATCCTTAAGATCGGTCTGCAGCAGCAGGTCCAGCACCTCTGGGTCTTTGGCGAATTCCCGGGATATCTGCCGGTACAGACCGCTTTTGATGAACCCGTAAACGTTCTGGATGGCAGTGGCCTGGTTGGTGAGGAGACAGATTTTGCCCGGGGAGCAGTTGAAAAAGTCCAGGACGTTGTAGGAGGTTCCCGCTCCCAGGTCCAGCAACACCAGGTCCGCCGGCAGGTGCTCAATCTGATGGAGGAGGCGCACTTTTTGGGCATAGGTGGGGTTGGCCGCGCCCAGGATGTCGTCTGCCCCGCAGATCAGCCCGATGCCTTCAATCTGGGTCTCAATGATGATATCTTCCAGGCGCCCGCCTCGGGTAAGGAGGAAGTCCTCCAGGGTGTGGGGCGGATAGCGCACTCCCATGAGGGTGTGCAGGTTGGCGCCGCCCAGATCAGCGTCCACCAGGATGATTCTCTTGCCCCGGCGGGCCAGGGAGATGGCCAGCCCCAGGGTGAAAACGCTTTTGCCGATGCCCCCCTTGCCGCCGCCGATGGCCCACAATTTCTTGCTTACGCCTGTCTGCATGACTCCCGTTTATCTCCCCTGCAAAGCTCCCGATGCAAGTTTTCCGGCCCCCTCCCTCTCAAAACGCGGCTGCTCCAGCCCCATACCCAAATGTACGGCTCAAACCGACGGCTCTGCGGTCCGCACCTCACTCCTCCGGCACGCTCCGGTTCTGCCACATGGTCCAGGCGCTCCGGGCCGCCATCATCAGGCAGCCGTAGATGGCCAGAAGGCTGCCGTAGAGCTGGAAGGCGTCCGGCCCCAGAAAATACAACAGTGTACCCCCCATCACGGCCCCCAGGCTCACCAGGTAAACGGCCTGATCGCCGGTGGGCAGAAGGCGCCGGGCATGCATTCGGTCCCACTGGTCCCAGAGCTCCTTGATATCCCGGGGACAGCCTTGCAGGCAGTCTTCCAATACTTTCCGCACCTGCAGGTCAGGGTCAGCCAGTTCCAGGCCAATGGTGTGCTTTCCGGAGCCATCCTTTTCCGAACGGCACCAGAGGACCCGTCCCCGGATCAGGCCCAGGTCTTCCGGGGGCAGATGGGGCAGGCGGATGGCGGCTTCCCGCCCCGTCAAGTCCAAGGCTGCGAACTTTCCGGAGCAGTCTTCGGTCTGCAAGATAACGCCTCCGGCGGACAAGCCCGTAACCTGCGCCGGGCAGACCAAGGCCTGTCCTTTCCGGCCGCCCGCCAGTTCCAGATAGAGGCCTTCCATAGCCGGGGGCAGAGATTCGCCCCCACCCTGTTGCTTCAGACCTGCCACCATGAACGATACCAGCCTTTCCTGCTTTTCTTGACCACCAATTGACGCAGGTAGTCCAGTTCTCTGGTCCACTGGGATTCCAGTTTCTGCCTCAAGGCTTTGTTTTCCCGTTTTTCTTTTTTGAAATAGTCATGCAGCGCCCCCAGTTTCCCCAACTCATAGATCATGGCCTCATAGCGGCGGCGCTCCACGATGAGGTTGTCCCGGGAAAATCGGCACATTTCGCTCCAGGCTTCATAAACCTCGTTCCAGGTCGGGGAAAACTCCCGGTGCAGGCTGCTGGCAGCGGCCTCCACGGCGGGCGGGGAAGCGGCAGCAGCCGCAGCCGGATAGCCCTCCCCGGCCGCGGTGACCCCAGGGGGACCGGAGCGCTCCGGGAGAGGCATCCCTGATCGCCGCTGGGAGCGGGCCGGCCTCTCCGGGCCTTCGGGCGAGGAGGCTTCCCCGGTAGGCCTGCAGGGGCTCTTCTCCAGATCAGTGGCAGCCCCGGCCAGAGTCCGCTGCACCAGCCCGTGGAGGTATTCCAGCCGCCGGGGGTGGCTGGGGGAATTGCCCAAAGGGGCGTGCCACAGCAGGCTGAGCAGCATCTGGGGGTCTTCTAGACCCGCCTTCCGGGCGGCGTGCAGCAAGTGCTGGTAATAGAGTTCCGCGGAGGCCGCCGGAGCCAGCAGGGCCTGGAGCACTTCCGGATGAGGGCTGATGGCCGGGTAAATTTCGGCCCACGGCACCATTTCTGGCTCGGGCGGCACCGGGGCCTGAGGCAGAGAGGGAGCCTGCTCCCGGATGAACCGGCAGAGCTCGGGGCTGGGCCGGGTGGGAGGCGATTCCCACGGCGGCCTCAGCCACCTCAGGTTGGCATGGGCCCGGGGTTCCAGGGAAGGCGGTACCAGGACCATGCCTCCCTCCCCGAACACCATGACGTTATGGGATTCCAGGAAAAATGACGCCGGCGGCTGCCAACCCTTGGGCAGGGTGTAGTAATGTTGCTCCCGCTCCAGGCCCGCTTCGGCCACGCACCCGGAGCACCATTCCCCCCGATGGTTGAAGGGCGGCAGGCTTTCCTCCCGGTGCACCTCCAGGACCAGCAGCCGGGACCGGGCCCCGGTGCGCACCCCCAGATTCACCCGGATGCCCTCCAGCCCCAGGCTGGTGAGCTTGTCGGCCCAGACCCTTTGGGGCTGGCTGAAATCCAGCTCCAGGGCGGTCTCCCCCTTGAAGTTGACGGCCACCAGGTGCCAGCCCAGACGCCGGTAGCGGGCGGCATATTGAATCAACACCTCAACCTGGTCCAGAGCTTTCTTCAAATTTATTATCTGGCAAACCTCTTCCTGCCGCAGGCCGGCGGCCATCCTGCGCCTCAGCCCTCCGTTACCCGGATTTTTCCTTTCCATCCTGCCAGCAATCCCGCCCTGAAGATGCCGGGGCAGACCGCACCACGGCGCCCCGAGGCATATGTCTCCCGTTTCGGCCTGCTTATAACCTTCTATCGGCTTCGGCCCCAGGCGCCTTTAATTTCCCTACCCCGGCCGGAGTGACGGAGGGCGGATTCTGAAAGGAAGAGGCCAAGAGCTGCAGGCGGCTTTGTTCTTGACAGCCTTTATGGGGGGGCCTATAAATGACTGCCAACGGATTGCAAAGGAGTCGTAAATGGAGTCATACAAAATTCTCCTGGATGAAGCCGAGTTGCCTGAGGCATGGTACAACCTCCAGCCGGATTTACCCAAGCCCCTGCCGCCCTATCTGCACCCGGCCACCGGCCAGCCGGTGGGTCCCCAGGATTTGGCCCCCATCTTCCCCATGGCCCTGATTGAGCAGGAGGTGAGCCAGGAGCGCTGGATTCCCATTCCGGAGGAAGTGCGGCGCATCTACCGCCTGTGGCGCCCTACACCTCTGCACCGGGCCCGGCGCCTGGAGGTGGCCCTCAATACTCCGGCCCGCATCTATTACAAGAACGAATCTGTTAGCCCGACCGGCAGCCACAAGCCCAATACCGCGGTGGC
>JAFDHU010000150.1 GCA_019308625.1 Deltaproteobacteria bacterium | reverse complement strand
GCAGAATATAGTAGCCCAGACCGAACAGCACCGCGCCCTGGCCCACATCCCCGAACATCAGGCCGAACATCACCAGAAAGCCCACGGCCAGAAACACGGTGGGCTCCACCTCACCATAGCCCGGCGTGCCGTAGGCCCGGGTTAGGCGTTCAAAAGGCCGGATTAAAAAAGGGTTGTGGAAGAGAATGGGAATCCTGAGCCTGCCCTCCCGGACTCCGGGCACCGCCTCGGCGCTCAAGACCTCCACCAGCACCCGGTCGCCCAGGGCGGCGGCCAGCTCTGCCTTTAACTGGTCCACCAGGTGGGCGGGAATCCAGCCGCTGATGAGATAGGCATGGTCCACCTTGCCGAACAGCACCCGGGCCCGGAGCAGAGAGCGGGTCAGGTCAATGCGGTGGCGCAGGCGGCTCAGCTCCGGACCCAGATCGTCCTGCAGCCGCCGGCGCTCGGCCTCCAGTTGGGCCAAAACCTCCTCCTGGGCGGCGATTTGGCCTTCCACCTCCGCCAGCACCTGCTCCACGGGGCCCGCGGCTTCCGGTGGCAGGTCTATGGGTTCAAAAAAGGCTCCCCTCAAGGCCTCATCCAACCGCTCCCGGTCTTGGGCCAGGCAGGTGGCCAGAATCACGGTACGCCCGCCCACGGAGATCACCGGCAGCAGGGCATGGTGCAGGTGGGCCAGGGCCTCCGAGAGCTTGTCCAGGTTTTCCGTGGGCACCAATCCTGCCACCAGATGGGTGAACCGGAGCCGGGCAACTTCCTGCAAATCAATGCCGGAGGGCAGGAGATAACGGAGGTTCTCCTGATAGCGCCGGAGGGCGGCCAGGCGGTCCTTGACCTCCTTGAGGCGCTGGACCACCGGGCTTATACTGCGGCGCAGGCGCTCCAGGGCGTCCTCCAGGCGGAAGATGTCCCTGGCCGGGTCCAGGTCAGCAGGGACTTCCATGACCTGGGGACTCAGGCCCAGGTCCTGGCTCAGGCGGTCCACCTCCTCCCCGGCTTGCTCATAGCGGGCCAGCAGGTCCCGCTCCGGAAGCGCCATATAGCCCAGCTGGCCCAGAGGGGTCTCCACCAGATTGAGGAGATGCATGAGGCGCAGCCGGGTCAGCAACGCAGTGGCCCGGGTGACCTCCTCCTCGGGCACCTGGAGGTTGACCAGGACCATGGGAACGGGCTTAAACATGGCGCCCTCCTGCCGCCTTCCCGCGCAGATAGGGTTTGACCTGCTCGGTGGGAAGCTCCAAGCGCAAGCCGGTCAACATGGTGATAAGGTCAGCAATTTCCAGTTCCCTGAGGAACACATAGGCCAGTGGGAGGCCGATCTGGAGGGGCGGCAGGGCCAGTACCCGGGAGAGTCTTTTAAGCCAGTAGTCCTGGAGGCGTCTTTCCAGCTCGGCCACCCCACCGGCGCCTTGCAGGAGCTCCCCGTAAGGCCGGGAGGGCAGGGCGGCCGTCATGGCTTCCAGGTCCGGGGCGAAGGCCAGGTAGTGGCGGGCCCGGGGCTTTCGGAACCTGCCGGCCTCCAGCAGGTATTGATAAATCTCTTCACCGGAGTAGCCATAGAGCTCCCGGAAGCGGGCAAACCAAACCAGGTTGGTGGCCTCGGCCAGGAGGTTGAGCATCTCCCCGGCCAGGCGGCGGTCGCCGGCGGCCAGGTCGTCCACCCCGGCCAGGAGGTCCTGCCACACCCCCAGGTCCAGGGACATTTCCAAGGGGAACAGGCTGCCCTCCCGCTGGTAGCGGGGCAGGCCTCGGGCCAGGGGCGGCCCCCAAGGAGTGCGGGCCAGGTGTTCGGTCAGGGCCGGGATGGAGTCCAGGCGCAGCAGTTCCCGAAAGTCCAAGGAAGTGAGGCCGTCCAGGGGAGCCAGCAGGAGGGCGGCCTGCGGTGGAGAAAGCCCCTGATGCAGGGCCCGGAGCACCACTTTGAGGTTTTCCGCCACCAGGCGCCGGGCCAGCAGGCGGAGAAAGCGGCCTTCCCGCTTTTTCAGACCCCGGGCCACCTTAAGATAAGCCTGGGCCAGCTCGCCGTAAAGCCGGCGGCTGAAGTCCTGGTCCGCCTGGGGGGCCTGGCGGTCCCAGTCGCTCAAGGCCGGGCCGTAGGTTGTGGTGGCCAGGTATTCCAGAAATTCATCCAGGGAGCCGGCCTTGAGCAGGAAATAGTAATCCTCCGGCGTGAACAGACGGCTCTTCAGGGCCATGACCTTGGCCCCGCCGTAGGCATAGCGCCAGACACTGATTCTTAACCGGCCAGCACCTGGGATACCAGAAATGATACGGCTTCCTCCTCTTGGGCCTGGGCCTGCTCCTGCAGCCGGTCCAGGTAACGGTCGGTGTCGGCGGCGATCTCCGCGGCCCGGGCTTCGGCCTGCCGGAGGATTTCGCCGGCCGCGGTCTGCTTGAGCTGCTCCAGCTCGGACTCCAGTTCCGTCTTGAGGGCCTCAATTCTGGCCCGAGTTGCAGCCAGCAGGGCCTCGGCCTCCTGCTGGGCCCGATCCACCGCCTCCCGGGCTTTGCGATCGGCAATGAGGATTTTTTCCAACTCCGGCAGCAAAGGGATTCCCTCCCACATTGGCTTTGTCTGACAAGAAGGTGTTAACCGAACAGATAGGTAACCGCGCCGATCCCGACCAGGGCTGCTAGCAAGAGGATTGTCCAAGGGTTTTTACATGCCTTAAACAGGATTGACCTTTTTGAGGCGCTGATCATGGAGAAGAAGTCTTTCCGGAAAGCCAAAAACAAGAATTTCACAGACCCTTAATGCCTAACTTATAACACAAGACCGGTAAAAAGGCACAGGCGGGCAGGAAGGCACCTGCCGAGGCGGCGGTAGCAGCAAAGGAGCGGCCCGAAGTGTGTCGCAGCAAAATGGGAGGAGAAAAGAGGGCCGGGGAGGATGCCCGCCAGGACCGGCCCCAGGCCGTCGGTGGGGGCGGGGCTCCAGAAGCACCCCTAACAGGCCGTCCACGCCCCAGGCCCAGTTTTTAAGGGTGAGGCGGCCGTCCGGAGCCCCGGGAGGCAGGACGTTGTGGATGGCCGTGGACTGCTTGAGCCTGCCCACGGCGGCGGTGCCCAGGTCCGGGGCGCCGATCTCATGAATCCATAAGCCCGCGGCTCCCGCCGGGACCGGAAGCAGAGCTGTCGCCACACAGAGGCCGAGAATAAGGGACAGACGGTTCATGGTTTATGGCGAGATCTGGGCAACCGGCCGAGCTGTTTTCTTGAGCCTTGCGGTTGACCTTGCGAGAAAAGAGAAGGCGGCCCCCCTTAAGAAGAGGGGCCGCCGGTTAGTCTTTAGCGCCGTCTTCCGCCGCCACGGCGACCGCCGCCGCGGAAGCCGCCTCTGCGTCCGCCCCCGCCGAAGGATCTGCCGCCGCGCGGGCGGGAGAAGCTGCGGGAAGGTCGGCTCCGGCTGGGACGGAAGGACGATCGGGTCCTCTGGGCCCGCTGGAAGTTGCGGGTGCGGATCTGGCCCCGCTGCCGGGCCTGATACTGGCGGTTGAAACGCTGCTGGTTGAATCCCGGTCGGGAGGCGGAGGGGCGCCGGCCAGGTCCGGGCCGCTGGGGCCGGGCGGCAGGCCGCCGGGCCGGTCGGCCGGCCCCGGGCTTCACCCACTGGTTGCCCCGGCGCTGCTGCCACTGGCCTTTGGGAGTCCGGCGGTAGACATTGCCCCGCCGGTCAGCAAACACATTGTTGCGGCCTTTGGCCGGGCGCACCCGCACCTGGGCGGGCCGGGTCCGGGGCCGCTGTTTGGCCACCTGGCCGGGACGGCGGGCCGGCCGGGTCGCCGGTCGGGTGACCTTGCCAGGCCGTCCAGGCCGCGCCCCTGGACGGGCGCCGGGACGTCCGGGTTTTACCCCCGGGCGTGCCCCGGGACGTCCGGGTTTCAGCCCGGGTCGGGCCCCCGGGCGTCCGGGCCGGACTCTGGAGGCCAGTCGCTTCTGGTTCCCAGGACGGTTGTAGATATTGCGCCGGGGAGTGCCGGGACGCAGACTCGGTCTTCCTGGTATTCCGGGTCGGTAGCCCGGTCTTCCCGGTCTTCCCGGCCTGCCCGGCCGGTAACCTGGCCTGCCCGGTCTTCCCGGCCTGCCGGGCCGGTAACCGGGCCAGCGGTTCCCGGGTCTCCAGGGCCGGTTATGAATGCCTCCGTGAATGATGTTGACATTATGGTAGTTAAAGCCGCCGTTGCCCCACCAGCCGCCGTACCAGCGGTCCCCGCCCCAGATGGCATAGCCGGTGAGCACCCCGGCGCCGAAGCCCACCAGGGGGCCGAGCCAGTTGTAGGGATTATAGTATGACGGCTGGTAGCCCCAGGAGGCCTCATAGGGGTCATAGGTGGGCGCATAGCCGTAGGTTACCGGCGCGGGCGGCGGAATATAGGTGTCAGGGGCGGAATAGCCCTGATAGTCATAGCCCGTGCCGTAGACCACGGTGCCGTTGTCCACATAGGAGCCGGTGTAGCCCGGGGTGTACCCTACATACGCCTCATCGTCGGTGGAATCATATACTTTGACATACTTGGCGGCATAATGAGGGTTGCTGGGAGGAATCTTGCTCACTTCCTGCTGGGGCGGGTTGACCGAGACCTTCCAGGGCCCTTCCGGGGAGTCGGCTTCGTACCACACCGCCTGATCCAGGGCATAATATTTGGTCCCTTCCTTGAACACCGTGGTGCCGGTGTTCACGGCATACTCCAGATCGGTACCGGGGATCTTGTCAAACTTGGGGTCGCCCACGTACTTGACCTTGGTGGTGGCCTTCCGGTCAATGACCGCGGTCTGGGGGATGTAGTTGTCCAGCACCGCTTCTTTGGCCAGTTGGGTGCCGGCCACGTTGGCCAGGACAAAGCCCTTGGTGGAATTCGGGGGAATCTTGGCGAAGTCCGCCGGCAGCTTGTCCGGGGCCACATAAGACCAGGGACCTTTCTCCAGGGACTTGGTCCGGAACCAGCGGCCGGAAAGCAGAACAAAATACTCCTGGGAGCCGGTGTCCATGAAGACGTTGCTCTCGGTGTTGCTGACAAACAGTAGCTTGGTGCCCTGGATGGGGGTGTACTGGGGGTCGCCGTCGGTGGCCAAGAGCTCCGCCGGCACAGTGCTGACGATGACCTCCGGCAGTTCTCCGGCGGTCTTTTGCAGCTCCTTCTTGGCCGTCTTCTTTTTGCCGGTCTGCTTGGCGGCTTTTTCCCTGGCCTCCTTTATCGTGCCGGTCAGGGTCTTAAGCGACTCGGGCAGCTCCTCCACATCCTTCCAGGGGCCGGTGACCTCGGAGGCGGCCAGCCAGGTGTCGCCGCCTTTGAGATAGTAAGTCTGGTTCTTGGTGTCATAGACCATGACAAAGGGGGTGTTGGCCACCTGCATGAGCGGGGATTTGGGGATAGGAATCAGCTTGGGCTCGCCGTCCAGCACCACCAGCACCGCAGGATGGGACCGGAAGAAAATCAGGGGAGGGTCATGGTTGAGGTCCTCGCCCGCGGCCTGCTGCTGCTTCACCAGCTCCAGGGCTGCCAGCAGGCGGTCCAGAGAGATGGTGACCGACCAGTTCTTCATCTCCTGGTTCAGGAAGACCTTCAGCTTGTCCAACTGCTCGGGGGTGGCCTCTGGAAACTTGGCATCGGTGATTTTGACCTGGTCAATGGTGGCCATACGGGTGTCCCGGTCCGTCAGGACCCGGCCGGCCAGCCACACCGCGCCGAAGACCGGCTGTTTCCATTCTTTTTTCTGGACCGACACCGCGGCATAGGCGGTGAGTTTGTCGTCCTGCATGTCCTCCAGTTGCGGCTGGTACATGATGACCTTGCCTTTGGGGTGCTCAAACAGCTTGGGCCAGGGGTCCACGGCTTCCTTGGCCAAGGCCCGGCTGTGGGCGAAAGTCATTACCAGCACCGCCACCAGCAGCCACAACCAGAATCTCCTGAATCCGGTGCTTCGGCGGGAATCTGCCCTCATGAATACACTCTCCTTCAAAAACTTTGGTTTAAATGGGCTAAAGTTAGGGGTCCCGGAACAATTGTCAAGGACGCCCGGGGGATTTATTTCCCAAGTCTGTCCAGGGAGGGCAGGGGGCTTTTCGGGTTTCGTTCAGGAAGGGCGCGGGGGCCGCGCCCCAAGGAAACGGTGGGAAGTCACAAGCGCGGGGCGGAGCCGGGCCGGAGGGTGGCGGGTTCGGGGCGGCCCAGAGACTTGACAAAGTCCACCAGATCGCGGTTGTGTCTGAGCTTCAGGGGGATGTCGTTGTAGTAAGTTCCCAGGCTTCGGGTGTGGTGGGCGTCGCTGTTGACCAGGGTGGGGATGTGCCAGCGGGCCGCAGTCTGCCGGGCTATTGCCTGCACCGGGGGCGACATGTTGGTGCTGGCCACCTCCATGGCGTCCAGATGGATGCGGGCCAGCCAGGGGGGCTGGGTGCGATGGTAGCGAAAGGGATGGGCCCAGACGAGAACGCCGCCCAGACGGCACACCGCAGCCCTAAGACCGGCCAGATCGCTGACGTAGGGCAGCCCTTTTCCGGGATCCGGCAGAAACACCAGAAAGTGGCCTTCAGGAACGGCGTACTCCAGTCCCAGAAAGATGGCCAGCTCCGGAAAGCCCCGGCAGAGCTCCTGATATTCGGCCCACGGCCACAGGATGTCGTGTTCCGTCAGAGCGATGCCATTGAGCCCCCGGCGCAGGGCTTCCCGGCACATGGCCTCGGGAGAGCTGACCGCACAGGGCGAGTAACGGGAGGTGTGAACGTGGAAGTCGTATTTCATGAATTTCCGCGGTCCCGGGGAAAATGCCTCACAGGGTCGGGAAGACGAACGCTCCCTTATAACATAACACAAAACCCCTTGGCCGGGACAAGCAGGATAAAGGCGGCTTTCTCCCGGCTGGCACCGGAGAAAAGGAGGTAGTCATGCCTTACATTGCCGGAGACCGGGAAGAATTAAACCGGCTCATTGACCAGTTGGCCCAGCTTATCGTCCGGCGGGCCGACGCGGCAGGAGGGGAAGGGGCCTTCGCCGGTCTGCTGAACTATGCCTGCACCAGGCTGGCCCTGAAGGTGGTGCGGCTCAAGTTCGGCACCCTGCGCTACTGGCTCATCGCCATCCTGACCGGCGTCTTCAAGAACATGGCCGACGAGTTTTACCGCCGGCTGGCCGGGCCGTATGAGGACCGCCAGATGGCCCGAAGCGGAGACGTGGACCTGTACCGTGAGTTTCTGCAGGAGATGAACCGGATAGGGTGAGGCCTCGGAGGCCGGGTTCCCTTCAGCCGCCGGAGAAGAAGGCGCGGATGTCGGTGAGGATCAGGTCCTCAATGGCGTCCCGGGTCTGGCGGTAGAGGTCCAGGCCGCCGCCATAAGGATCGGGTACGGGCCGGTTCATCACCCGGGCCCGGCAATCAGCCGGGAGGTAGAAGTCCACGGGGCGGGCAGTGAGATTGACGATGAGCCGGAAGCCGGAGGCGTCCACTTCTTCCAGGCCCTTGGAGTGCAAGCCGTCCAGGGGAAGGCCCCGCTCCTCCAGGACTTGCAGGGTTTCCGGGACCACCCAACCCAGGGGGCTGAGGCCAGCGGA
>JAFDHU010000149.1 GCA_019308625.1 Deltaproteobacteria bacterium | reverse complement strand
GGTTTTGACGTCATAGTGAGGATTTCCCGGGTCCTCCCGCTCCGGGGAGTAAACCAGGAAAAAGTCCCGCCCCGCTTGGCCTTTTTCTGCCAGGATGGGAAGCACCAGCTCCGCGGTGGTGCCGGGATAGGTGGTGGACTCCAGGGAAATGAGTTGACCCGGCCGCAGGGTCTGGGCGATGAGCCGGCTGGTGAGGGCCACATACCGCAGGTCGGGCTCCCGGTGCCGGGTAAGGGGGGTAGGCACGCAGATGACCAGGATGTCGGGCTCCCCCAGGCGGCCCATGTCATGGGTGGCGGCAAGGCACGGCCCCTTAGGGCCCCCCTCCACCAGCCTGGCCAGGCGGTCTGAAGGGATATGCCTGATATAGGACTCGCCCCGGTTGAGTTTTTCCACCTTGGCGGGGTCGGTGTCAAAGCCCAGCACCGGAAACCCGGCTTCGCAGAAGCGCAGCACCAGCGGCAGGCCCACATAGCCCAGCCCGATGACGCCCACCAGGGCCTGCCGGGAATGGATTTTTTCTCTCAGGTTCATGCCGACCTGGCCTTGTTTTGCTGGCAAAAGAAATAAGGGAAAGGCCGGCTGACCCGGTTCTCCCCCTCCTCACAGGCCTAGTGCTTGAAGGCCCGCTGGCCGGTGAATACCATAGCCACCGGCGGGTCCGCTTCGTTGCAGGCTTCGATGACCTCGTAGTCCCGGACCGAACCGCCGGGGTGACACACCGCGCTGATGCCCTGGCGGATACCCACGTCCACGCCGTCCCGGAAAGGGAAAAAGGCGTCGGAGACCATCACCGCACCCACCAGCCCCCCTTTGGCCGCCTCGGTCTCCCGGTCAATTTCGGCCTTGTCCTCCGGGTCCCGTTTGCCCTGGAGGATTTCCAGCTCCAGGTTCTTGTAAGGGAGGCCCAGGCGCTGGAAGCACAGCCTGTCGGCGTACTTGGTGTAGGCTTTGAATACCGCGATTTCGGCCACGCCCACCCGGTCCTGCTCGCCGGTGCCGATGCCCGCGGTCACCCCGTCCTTGACAAAAAGCACGGAGTTGGAAGTCACGCCCTGCTCCACCCACCAGCCGAAGAGCAGGTCGTCGTACTCCCGCTCGGTGGGCTCCCGCTTGGGCCGGTACTCTTTGCCCCGATGCACGGCCACCGCAGGCTTGAAGTCTTCTTTCTTGAGAATGGCGCAGAGCGGCGACTGCTGCACAATAAGGCCGCCGTCAACCAGGCTCTTGAAATCCACGAAGCGGCGATGCAGCAATTGTTCCAGGCGGTCAAAGCGGTCCACCCGGATGATGCGCAGGTCCTTGGATTTTTTGAGAATTTCCAGGGCGCCTTCCTCAAACTCCGGGGCGGCCACCACCTCCAGGTAGTTTTGGTGCACCAGCTCGGCGGTGTCTTGGTCCACCGGCCGGTTGAAGACCGCGCAGCCCCCGAACGCGGCGATGCGGTCCGCCAGGTTGGCCTTGTCGTAGGCCTCGGCCAGGCTGTCGGCCCAGGCCGCGCCGCATGGATTGTTGTGCTTGAGAATCACCGCGGCCGGCTTTCTTTGCAGGAACTTGATAATATTCAGGCCGTTGTCCAGGTCGGTGAGATTGATTTTGCCAGGGTGCTTGCCGGCCTGCAGCATGCCCCCCTCATCCAGGGCGCTCACCAGCCCCAGGCCCGGCTCAATAAAGCGGCAGTCCCCCAATACCAGATTGCCGTTCACCAGTTCGTATAAAGCGGCTTCCTGGTCCGGATTCTCCCCGTAGCGGAGGCCGCTTTCAATGAGCTCGCCTGTCTTGGGGTCCGGAATTTTCCAGGTGCGTTTGCGGTACACTAGTTTTTGGTCGCCGAAGGTGATGGTCAGCTCCGGAGGAAAATGGTCCGCCAGAATGGTGCGGTACATGGCCTTGATGCTGCTCATTAAGTCTCTCCTGAAGTGCAGATTTGGCATATTGTGCCACGGACGGGCAAACCTGGCAAGCCTGAGGGTACAAACCAGCCGCCATTGACATCTCCGGCCCTGAATGCTAATATTTTAAGCACCTTGGCCGCGCGCCGGCCCGGGGAGCAGATTCAGTCGGGGCCAAGGCAAGCCAGGGCAGGCGATGAAATCGCTGTGACAGCCGTCAAGCACAGCATTGGGCTGGCGGGGGCGTCGCCCGCAGGATATATTGCATGAGTGAGCCGACGGGGACCAGAATAATGTTGGACTTTTTTTTGGGCCTGCTCCTGGGGGCGGGCTTGGGCGTGGGACTGACCCTGGCCGTGGGCCGGGTGCGGCGCTGGCTGGGGCGCTCCGAAGCCGGGCGTCTGGCCGCCGAAAACCGGGAACTGAAGCGCCGCCTGGCAGAAAAGGACCGGCACATCACCCGCATGCTGGCCGAAACCGAGCGCCTGGCCGAAAAACTGCGCCATACCGCCCGGAGCCCTAAGCCCGAGGAACCCAGAAAATTAGAAGGTACTTTAGCCGTTGCTCAGGAGGAAGCGAAATGAACCGCAAGGATATCTCGGTAAACGGCGCCATCGTCGGCGCCTTGGCGGGTCTGGCGGCCGACCTGACCCTGCAGGAGCTCACCGGACATCACTTCACTCACGGTCTGCTGGAGTTGCTGGGGGCCGCCGCGGGTTTGTGGCGGCTGGATCGCCGCCTTTATGAAGCCCTGCGGGAATCCCTGGCCCAGACCCGCACCCGGGACGAGGAAGACTATCGGGAGATCAAGCGCAAAATTGAGGAGCTGGCCGACGACCTGCCGGAGTTGAAAGAGATTCTCAACAACATGCTGGATGCCGGCATCCAGGCCCAGAAGGCCTGAACGGCCGCGTCTGCCACCTGTCTCTGGAGCAGCAAAACCCGGGGGCGAGGAAGAGGAAGGGAGAGGGCCAAAAGACCTTTCTGAGGCCATCGCTCCATTTTACAGTGGCTCCCTTCATTCCTGGCAGGAAGTTATTTTCGGGGACTTACCCCCATAAAATCATGTTCGGTGTAGGTATAATAATTGGTTTAGGCCGGCGCTTGCTGGCCGGTCCGGTGGCGTCTTCCGGCCTGCTGCCGGCCGGCTACTACCGGCACCTGGCTCTGGCTGCCCTGGAAGAGGAGGACTTCTCCCGGGCCCTGGATTATCTGCGCTGGGCCCAAGACCCTCTCCTGGTGCAAATCCTGGTCTTCCGTCTGAGGCTGTTGCAATTCCGTCATGCCCAGCAGCAGCAGGCCCTTAAGCAGGTGCTGGACCACTCTCCCCAGGCCCCTCGCCCCAAAATTCAGTCTCTTTTGGCCCAGGAAGAACGCGCCGTGGAGGTTTTGGCGGGTCTGGAGGTCAAAGCTCTGCGATTGCTGCGCGACCAGATCGGGGTCCGAGGGCCTGAGGCCGATTGATTTTCATCCCCTCCTGATGTATCTGATTCATCTTTGCCAGCCGGAGCCCGTAATTTGTATAGTAGGGGGAAGGGGGTTCAGGCCTTAACGGTTATCCCGGCAAAGACGCTGGCCATCTGCATTTCTCATTTATTAATGGGAGCACAAAGGTAGTTCACTGGTCACCCTGAGCCGAAGGCGAAGGGTCTAGATTCTTCGGCCCTAGGGGCCTCAGAATGACAAGAAATCTATCAACTTAATCCTTTGAGTAATAACTCTGGATAGTTTGGAGTAGAGTGGACAGGGACTTTTACTTTATGGGCCTGGCTCTGGAGCAGGCCCGGCAAGCCGGGGCTGCCGGGGAAGTGCCGGTGGGCGCGGTGCTGGTGGGGGAGGACGGGGACCTCCTGGCGGAGGCCCACAACGCCCCCATTTCCCTTAAGGACCCCACCGCCCACGCCGAGATGCTGGTCCTGCGTCAGGCCGCGGCCCGGGCGGGGAATTACCGGTTGCCGGGCGCGACCCTGTATGTTACGATGGAACCGTGCCTGATGTGCGCCGGCGCCCTGGTTCAGGCCCGCATCCGGCGCCTGGTTTTCGGCGCGGCCGACCCCAAGGCCGGGGCCTGCGGCTCCCTTTACCGGGTGCCGGAAGACCCGCGGCTGAATCACCGGTTTGAAGTCCAAGGAGGGGTGCGGGAAGCCGAATGCCGGGAACTGCTGCGGCAGTTCTTCCAGGCCCGCCGCTGAAGTAGAATAAAAGTAGATGGCGAGCATTTGTAGGACAGGGGCGGCGCCTTTCCCAGCTTGTCCGGCCCCGGCTCATTAAGCAATTTTCCTGGTCACTGGTCACTGCACCACTGGCCACTTTCTCCGGAGGGGTACCGAAGTGGTCATAACGGGGCCGACTCGAAATCGGCTTGGGGGTTGACAGCCCTCACGTGGGTTCGAATCCCACCCCCTCCGCCATTGATTTGGGTTTTCAGTTTTCGGTTTTCCGTTTTCCGTTATCAGAGAAAACTCTTGAACTTATCCTCCTTTTAACCACCGAAAACTGAAAACGGAAAACTGAAAACAGTTTTGACGCGGAGAGATGCCCGAGCGGCCGAAGGGGCACGACTGGAAATCGTGTGTGCGTCTAAACCACGCACCGAGGGTTCGAATCCCTCTCTCT
This sequence comes from Deltaproteobacteria bacterium, assembly GCA_019308625.1. Lineage (GTDB taxonomy): Bacteria > Desulfobacterota > Desulfobaccia > Desulfobaccales > 0-14-0-80-60-11 > DTHB01. Next base: position 6 of record JAFDHU010000149.1, on the reverse strand, counting down.
CCGCCA
>JAFDHU010000148.1 GCA_019308625.1 Deltaproteobacteria bacterium | reverse complement strand
ATAAATGAGGTTGGGCATGCAATTTAAGGGATTCCCCTGGAAATTGAACATTCGTCAGAAAGTGACCCTAGGTCTTATTACCGGCATAATAGCCATCGGCTTCATCGGGATCGTCTCATATCATTATCTGCGGGTTATTGAAGTCAAACAGCATGTTGTTGAAGTGGCCGATGACCTGAGTAGCATCACGCTGGAAATCAGGCGCTACGAAAAAAACTTCCTCCTTTATGGTTCCAAAAGCGACCTGGAGGAGAACCGCCGTTTCATTCAACTGAGTCTGAGTGTGCTCGACACTCTGGAGCCCGAAGTCAAAGGACTGGAGGGGGCGCCCCAAGTGGGTCTTATTCGCCAGGAAATCCTGAATTACCAAGGAATCATAGACCGTTTGAGCGCCCTGCCCCGGAATCATCCCGACTCCCAGAGACTGGAAGAACATCTGCGCGAGCATGGGAAGCGCCTGGTGGAGCTTTCCCGGGAACTGGTCCGGTTTGAACGCCAAAGAATTCTGGACATCATCCAGTCCCTGAAGACCCAGCTTCTGACTTCTCTGGGCATCTTTGTGGTCCTGGGCGGATTCTTGAGTCTGGTGGTCAGTCGGAAGATTCTAGGGCCGCTGCGGGTGATTGAAAAAACCACGCTCCGCATCGCCTTGGGGAATTTCAAACCCCTGCCGGTCCTGAACACCCGGGACGAGACCCAAAGGGTGGTGGAAGCCTTCAACCGGATGGTGCAGGAGCTGGAAAAACGCCAAGACCAACTGGTGCAGGCCAAGAAATTGTCCTCCCTGGGGGTTCTCACCTCCGGGGTGGCCCACCAGCTCAACAACCCCTTAAACAACATTTCCACTTCCTGCCAGATTCTCATGGAGGAATTGGGGGAATTGGACCTCCCGGACAAGGAATTCTTCCGGAAAATGCTGACCAACATTGAGCAGGAGGTGGACCGGGCCCGGGACATTGTCAAAGGTCTGCTGGAGTTTTCCCGGGCCAAGGAGTTCACCCTGAAACCCACCTCGCTCAAAGAGGTGGTGGACCGCTCCATCCGTCTCATCTCCAGTCAAGTCCCCGCCGGAATTGATATTGCGGCTGATGTACCCGAAGATTTGGTACTCCAGTTGGACGCCCAACGGATGCAGGAGGCCTTTTTGAACTTGTTTATAAATTCCATTCAGGCCATCAAGGATTTCCCAGGGCAGATCAGGATTCAGGCCCGGCCGGAGGGCCAGGACCGGCGGGTGGTGATTACCGTGGAGGACACCGGCATAGGAATCTCCAAAGAGGATTTGGGACGGATTTTTGACCCCTTTTTCACCACCAAGGAGGTGGGGGCCGGCACCGGTTTGGGTCTGTCCATCGTTTATGGCATAATTGAGCAGCACCAGGGTACCATTGCTGTGGAAAGCCAGAAGGGTCAAGGCACAAGGTTTATTATCCGGCTGCCCTATCAGCCGTCTGCTCCGGATGAGAGGCCCGTATGAGACAGGCGCGGATCTTGGTGGTGGAAGACGAACTCATTGCCCGGGAAAATCTGGAGCACATCCTGCAGAAAGAGGGCTATGAGGTGGTGGCCCTGGATAGTGGGGTGAAAGCCCTGCAGGAACTGGAAAAAAACGAGTATGACCTGGTGCTTACCGACCTGCGCATGCAGCAGGTGGACGGCATGGAGGTCCTGGAACGCACCCGGGAGCTCTATCCCGACACCGAAGTGATCATGATCACCGGCTACGCCACGGTGACCTCCGCTGTGGAAGCCATGCAAAAGGGGGCTTACCATTATCTGGCCAAACCCTACAAAGTGGAGGAAGTCAGAATCCTGGTGCGCCAAGCCTTGGAAAGAAGGTGGCTCAAACAGGAAGTCAGCGAGCTGCGGCAACAGATCAGAAGTCATAAGGAAGTGCCCCTGCTTATCGGCAAGACCCCCAAAATGGAGGCTTTAAAAAAGCTGATTGCCCAAATCGCCCCCACCGACTGCACGGTTCTTATCCTGGGAGAAACCGGCACCGGCAAGGAGCTGGTGGCTCGGGCCATCCATCACCTCAGCTCCCGGGCCGAAGGACGGTTTCTGGCCATCAACTGCGGTTCCTTCACCGAGGAGCTGCTGGCCCATGAGCTCTTCGGCCATGAAAGAGAGGCCTTCACTGGAGCCCGGGGCGTCAAGAAAGGCCTGCTGGAAGTGGCCTCCGGGGGCACCATTTTTCTGGACGAAATCGCCGAGATGTCCCTGTCCATGCAGGTCAAACTGCTCCGGGTTCTGCAGGACAAGACCTTCTTCCGGGTCGGCGGTACCACGGAAATCCCGGTGGATATCCGCATCCTGGCAGCCACCAACAAGGATCTCAAAAAAGAAGTGGAACGGGGCACCTTCCGGCAGGACCTTTACTACCGTCTGGACGTGGTTACCCTGGAGGTGCCGCCCCTGTCCGAACGAAAAGATGACATCCCCCTGTTGTGCCACCACTTTTTGGAAAAGTTCTCCAAGGCCCAAGGGAAGCAGGTGGAACAGATAAGCCGCGAGGTCATGGATGTCCTGATGAATTACACTTTTCCGGGAAATGTGCGGGAGCTGGAAAACATCATTGAACGGGCGGTGACCCTGGCCACCGGCTCCACCGTGGAGCTGGCACATCTGCCGGCGGACCTGCGGGAGCGCCGTTTTGACATCCAGCGCCGGGCCCGGGCGGAACTGCCCACCCTGGAAGAATACGAAAAGGAATATATCGGCTGGGTACTGCAGCAGGTTAACGGCAACAAGACCAAGGCCGCAGAAATACTGGGGATTGACCGGGTGTCCCTGTGGCGCAAATTAAAACGTTACAACCTGGAGACCTGAGGGGCAGGCCTCAGGCAGGCAACAGCACCTGATCCAGCAGGGCCTGGTCAATTTCACTGACCAGCACCACCTCCAAGCCCTCCTTGACCTCCTTCTCCAGCCCCTCCACCTCCACGGCGTTGCGTTGGGGCAGGATGACCCGACGGACTCCAGCCCGCTGGGCGGCCAGGAGTTTTTCCCGAATCCCGCTGACCGGCAGGATGCGGCCGCTTAGGGTCAACTCTCCGGAAAGTGCCACATCCAAGCGGGCCGGGCGGCCAGTGAGGAGGGAAAGCAGGGCCAAGGCGATGGTAAGGCCGGCGGAAGGCCCATCTTTGGGGATGGAGCCCGCCGGGATGTGAATATGGATGTCCTTATCCGCGAAAAAGTCGGGATCCAAGTTGAACTTTTTCGCCTGGCTGCGGATGTAGCTGAGGGCGGTCTGGGCCGACTCCTGGAGGACGTTACCCAGGGAACCGGTCAGGATGAGCTGCTTTTTGCCCTGCATGGCTGCGGCTTCCACAAAGACAATCTCCCCGCCGAACTCCGTCCATACCAAGCCGGTGGTGACGCCGACACGGTTCTGGGCCTCGGCCACTTCGTGAGTAAACCGACGGGGCCCCAGCAACTGGTCCAGCAGGTCCTCATGAATCAGGGTGGGGCAGGCATCCTGGTCCTTTAGGCATATGCGGGCCAGCCGGCGGCAGATGGTGGCGATTTCCCGCTCCAGGTTGCGCAGCCCGGCTTCCCTGGTATAGCCCCGGATAATGTCCAGAATGGCCCGTTCGGTAAATTCAATACCCAGGTGGGCCAGCCCGTGGTGCTCCAACTGACGGGGTATCAGGTAGTTTTTGGCAATCTGTTGCTTCTCGCTTTCGGAATATCCCGGGAAAGGTATCACTTCCAGGCGGTCCAGCAAGGGGGCGGGTAGATAGTCCACCAGATTGGCGGTGGCGATGAACATAACCCCGGACAGATCAAAAGGCACATCCAGATAATGGTCCAGGAAATGGCTGTTTTGCTCGGGGTCCAGGATTTCCAGGAGCACCGAAGCCGGGTCCCCTTTGAATCCTTGGCCCACTTTGTCAATCTCATCCAGCATGAACACCGGGTTTTTGACCCCCAGCCGTCGGATTTCATTTATTATCCGGCCCGGCATGGCGCCCACGTAGGTCCGGCGGTGGCCCCGCAGTTCCGCTTCATCCCGCAGGCCGGCCAAGGACAGGCGGACAAACTTCCGCTCTAATGCTTCGGCGATGGACTGGCCAATGGAGGTTTTCCCTGTACCCGGAGGCCCGGAAAAACAAAGGACCGGGCCCCGAAGGTTTCGGGTCAGGCGCTTCTGTTCGGAGAGCCTTCTCACGGTTCCCCGCAATTCGTCAAGCTTGATGGGCTTGGACAGATAATGCACCGCCCCTTTAAGCAAGGCCTCCACTGCGGAATCCACGGTGGCGTAACCGGTAAACAGCATGATGGCGGCTTGGGGGGCGATCTGTTTGGCGGCCTCCAGCAGTTGGATACCGTCCATCCTGTCCATCTTGAGGTCGGTCAGGATCAGGTCAAAGTGCCCCCGCCGGATTTTCTCCAGGGCCTCTAGGCCGTTGGCTGCGGTCTGAACCTGGTAGCCCTCCTTCTTTAAAATGTGCTCCAGGTTGGTGCGGGCTATTTCTTCATCGTCCACCACCAGCACCTGACAGGCAGAGGGTGCGGACGGCCAGGTGCTCCAGAATCCTTTCCTTGACGTGTTTCAGACCAAAATGCCGGGATTCCAGAATGTCTTCGGCCCGTGTCAGATCCAGATTGTCCTGGGTAGCATTCTGCCAAGGCAGAGACAGGAGATACTCCACGTAGTTGATGCCGATGGCGTATTCCGGAACCGTGGGGTCCGTTTTTTCCAGCCGTTCCAATTCCTTGGCCACCACCGCGGCCACCTGTTCGGGCAGCGCCGCTTTTTGGGCCGCGGTGTGCAACTCCCGCAGGTCTGAGCTGAGCTTGGGCGCCTCTTCTTCGGTTTTGCGGAAA
>JAFDHU010000147.1 GCA_019308625.1 Deltaproteobacteria bacterium | reverse complement strand
GCCTGCCTTTTTTATTTTAGCGGAAGTGGGGGGAGTTTTTGGACCCGGATGCTCCGGTAAGGGGCTGGCCAAGGGCTTCCCCAAACCTCCACCTCGCCCACCCTCAGGGCCTGTTTCCTTTCCTGCTCAATTTACTCCCAAGGTTTAGCTTCCTCTGAAAAATCCTCCCAAGCTTGACAGGCACAAGGCGCGTAACTAGGTTGTCTGAAACAGTCGGTCCTGTCAGGTATTCTCGCTTCCTTTGATTTTCGCTGCACCTGAGTTCCGCCTCCAGGACGCCGGACTTTGAAAGGCAGGGGCAGACCTGGAGGCGGACCTCCTTCCGGACCATTCCTGCCTTATTCAATTGCACCAAATGAGGTAAGCATGTTCCAGGACCTCGTACGGCACACCCGTCTGGAGGAGATCGTGGGCGACACCATCAAGGTGAAAGCCCGGGGAGTCGCCTTCGGGGACATCGCGGTAGTGGAAAACGTGGACGGGGAGACCTCCATCGCCAAGGTGGTGGAGCTGGATCGGGACCTGGTCAGCTTGCAGGTGTTCGCCGGCGGCAAGGGTTTGTCCACCGAGGCCAGTGTCCGGTTTCTGGGCCATCCGTTGGAGGTGGTCTACTCCGAAAACATCCTAGGCCGCGTCTTTCGGGGCTCCGGGGAGCCCATTGACGGGGGGCCGGATCTTTCCTCCGAGCCGCAAATTCGCACCGGCGGCCCCACGGTGAATCCCATGATGCGGGTCATGCCCACCCGGATGATTGAGACCACCGTGCCTATGATTGACCTGTTCAACTGCTTGGTGGAGAGCCAGAAAATCCCCATCTTCTCCGTCGCCGGTGAGCCTTACAACGAACTCCTGGCCAGAATCGGCTTCCAGGCGGATGCTGACGTGGTGGTGTTCGGCGGGCTGGGTCTGGTGTTTGACGACTTCCATTTCTTCCGCACCACGTTTGAGGAGCACGGGGTTTTCCATCGCACGGTGATGTTCGTCAACCAGGCCATTGACCCCATCGTGGAGCGCATCCTGGTGCCGGACATGGCCCTGGCGGTGGCCGAGCGCTTCGCGGTGGAAAAGAACAAGCGGGTCTTGGTGCTCCTCACCGACATGACCGCCTATGCCGACGCCCTGAAAGAAATCAGCATCGCCCTGGAGCGGGTCCCCGCCACCCGGGGCTACACCGGGGATCTCTACACCCAGTTGGCCCGGCGGTATGAAAAGGCCTGCGACTTCAAGGGGGCCGGGTCGGTGACCATCCTTACGGTGACCACCATGCCCGGCGGGGACATCACCCACCCGGTGCCAGACAACACCGGCTACATCACCGAGGGCCAGTTCTACCTGCATGACGGCATCATTGATCCCTTCGGGTCCTTGTCCCGCCTCAAGCAGCACGTGGTGGGCAAGGTCACCCGGGAGGACCACGGCCAGATCATGAACACCATGATCCGCTTCTACGCCAGTGCCCTGGAGGCCCAGAAGAAGCAGGCCATGGCCTTTGAGCTGTCGCCGTTTGATGAAAAGCTTCTCAAGTTTGGTCAGTTCTTCCGGGAGCGCTTCATGGACATCCGGGTGTCCATGCCGGTCACCGAGGCCTTAAACCGCTGTTGGGAGACCCTGGCCGAGTGCTTTGAGCCCCAGGAGCTGCTGATGAAGGAAGCCTTAATTGAGAAATACTACCCCCGGCACCTGAAGGAGGAGTGAGGGCCTAGGTGGCCAGGCTGACTCTTAACAAAAGCGCTCTGCAAAAGGAGCGGGACCGGCTGCGCCTGCTCCAGCGTCTGCTGCCCTCCCTGGACCTGAAGCGCCGCCAGTTGCTGCTGGAGCTCCAGCGGGCGCGGGAGGCACTCCGGGAGGGGCAGGCCGCGTTGGAGCGGCTGGAGGCTGAAATCGGGCAGCAACTGCCCATGCTGGCCGACCGGGAAATTGACGTGGACGGCTTAGTCAGCCTTAAGGCGGTCCGGGTGAGGCAGGAAAACGTGGTGGGAGTGAGGCTCCCGGTGCTGGAGGACCTCACCTTCACCGTCCTGGCGTACTCCCGCCTGGCCAAACCCCACTGGGTGGACGTCCTGGTGGACCGGTTGAAGGAGGCGGTGGAGTTCCGGGTGAAGCTTAAGGTGGCGGAGAAGCGGGTGGAGGTCCTGGACCGGGCGCTTAAGCGCATCACCCAGAGGGTCAATCTGTTTGACAAGATTCTTATCCCGGCCGCCAAGCAGAACATCAAAAAAATCCAGGTATTTTTAAGCGATGCCGAACGGGCGGCGGTGGTCCGGGCCAAACTGGCCAAGTCCCGGCGCCAGCGCGGGCCGGTGGCCGGAGAGGAAAGCGCCCGGTGATTGTGCCCCTGGTCAAGCTGTCCCTGTGTGGGCTCCTGAAGGAAAAGGCCAAGGTGTTGGCCGACCTGCAGGACCTGGGCTGCCTGCACCTCATCCCCTTGAGCCGGCCTCCGGAGCACATCCGGCGGGGCGGCCCTTCCTCCGCGGCCCGGGAGGCCCTGAAATTCCTCCTGGACTGCTCCCAGAAGCGGCGCCAGATAAGGGAGTCGGCCGCGTTTGACCCCGTGGCCGTGGAAAACCGGGCCCTGGAGCTGAAGGAGCGCATTCAGGAGCTGGAGGACGAGCGGGACTTTCTACGCCGGCGGCTGGCAGACCTGAAGCCCTGGGGCGATTTCACTTTCCCCTGCCCCGAGGACTTCGGCGGCCTGCGCCTGTGGTTTTATGCCGTGCCCTCGCCTGACCTGGCCCAAATACCGGCAGACCTCATCTACCAGGTGGTAAATCGGGATAACCGGTTTGCCTATATTGTGGTGCTGTCGGCGGCGGAGCCCCGGGATATGCCGGTGCGCCGCATCCGCGCCGGCAGCCGCTCCCCCCGGGAGCTGGAAGACCGCCTGGAGGCCGTGGAACTAGAGCTGGAGGATTTGCAGGCTGAACGCTCCAGCCTCACCCGCTGGTGCACCCTGTTTGCCCGCAGTCTGGCCCGGCTGGAGGACGAGGCCGCCATTGCCGAGGCCGCCGGGCAGACCCTGAGTGAAGCCCCCCTCTTTGCCCTGCAGGCCTGGGCTCCTGAGGAAAACCTGCCCCAGATCCGGCGCTACGCCGACAACCTGGGCCTGGTGCTGGAGGTCAAGGAACCGGAGCCCGGGGAGACGCCTCCCACCCTGTTGCGCAATCCGCCGGCGGTGGCCAGCGGGCAGGATCTGGTCTCCTTTTACACCACGCCCGGTTACTGGGATTGGGACCCCTCAGCTATGGTGTTTTTCTCCTTTGCCCTGTTTTTCGCCATGATTGTGGCGGATGCGGGCTACGGCCTGCTCTTGGGGATCGGGGTGCTTTTAGGCTGGCGGCGGCTGGGGCAGTCCCCCGGCGGCCGGCGCTTCCGCCTCTGTCTGGCCCTCATGGCCGGGGCCACGGTGGTGTACGGGGCCTTGGTGAACAGCTACTTCGGGGTGGCCTGGCCGTCGGGCTCCCTGCCGGCCCGCCTGGGCTTTCTCAACCTCAACGATTTTAACACCATGATGGGCCTGTCCGTGGCTATCGGAGTGCTCCACCTGATTATGGCCAACGCCGCCAATGCCTGGAGCCGGCGCCGATCCAGGGTCGCCCTGGCCCCGGTGGGCTGGATTCTGGTCTTTGTAGGCGCGGTGCTGTGGGGCTTGAGTGCTCTTAAGGCCGGCCCGGCGGGGCTGAAGTACGGAGGCATGGTTCTCATGGCCGGGGGCGGAGTGGGGGTGCTGCTGTTCACCACGGTGGAGGGGCCGCTGTGGCGGCGGCTGCTGGGCGGCCTCAAAGGGCTGGCCCGCCTGTCCAACGCCTTCGGCGACACCTTGAGCTACCTGCGCCTGTTCGCCCTGGGGCTGGCCAGCGCCTCTTTGGCCGTCAGCTTCAACAACCTGGCCAAGCAGGTCCATGCCGCCTTCCCAGGCCTGGGGCTGTTTTTTGCCTTGTTAATTATTCTGCTGGGCCATGCCCTGAACCTGACCCTGGCCTTGGCCAGCGGGTTCATTCACGGCCTGCGCCTTAATTTTATTGAATTTTTCAACTGGGGCCTTACCGAGGAAGGCTACCGCTTCCAAGCCTTTGCCAGAAAGGAGAAGTCATAGTGGAGGCCATTGTTATCGGACTGGGATGGATCGGCATTTATGCCCCCATGGCGCTGGGTGCCATCGGCAGCGTCATCGGCTGCGCCCGGGCAGGCCAGGCGGCCTGCGGCGCCATGCTGGAGACTGAAAGCGGCTACGGGCGCTATGTGGGGGTCTCGGCCATGCCCTCTTCCCAGGTGATTTACGGCATTGTCATCATGCTGTCCTTAAACCGCACCGTGACCCCAACTACCGCCCCGGGCCTTTTCGCCATCGGGGTGCTGGTGGGGCTGGCCCTGATGTTCAGCGCCATTTACCAGGGCTACTGCTGCGCCTCGGCCATTGCCGTGTCCAAGAGCAAAAGCGAGATCTTCGGCATCTCCATCGCGCCGGCCGCGGTGGTGGAAGGCTTTGCCGTGTTCGCCTTTGTATTCGCCTTGGTGCTGGCCCGCTATCTGCCTTAAGGAGGA
>JAFDHU010000146.1 GCA_019308625.1 Deltaproteobacteria bacterium | reverse complement strand
CTTGAGGCGGTCCTTCAACTCCACCATAGTGAAGACCTTGATGAAAAAGCAGTGCTTGAGGGTGAGCTCGGCCACAAAGGTTTCGGGAACCTTGAGATCCTGCAGCGTCCTGGGTTTGGGACGGAGAGGCGGGACTGTGCCCTTCTGAGGGGAGACAGCCTCGTCCCCCACAGGCTCCCCTCTGGCCGCCATTTCGGGTCCGGCCTTCTGGGCCGCAGCCGTTGCATCTCCGGTGTCAAATGGATTCCACCCGTCTTTCCAGATGCTGGCCCCTGACTTTTGCTCCATGTTGCTTTTCACCTCCAGAGCACCGGCTATGATTGTTATCCTGGCAACGGGAGAGCCCTCGGCTCCCGTTAATTATTAGGCAAATTACATGCCAGAAAAGATAACTGGTTTATATTACAGTACTTATCTTTATCAGTTTCCGGACGCCGTCGGTTGCCGGGAGTTTAAATATCTAAGATTATTAACAAAGTGTTTGAAGAATGTTTAAATTTCTTAACTGGCAAGAAAGCTTGCGGTTGATTTTCCCTTATTTTTTGGGGAGCTTGGCTGGATTGCCCTGGAGGGGCGGCAGGATTGGGGTTCCGCCTTGGGGATACGAGTTCTCTCATGGAGCGAGAAATTCTTCCCCGGCAATAAAAAAGGCGGGGCTGGCCCCGCCTTGGTCATTCGGAGGAGTTGACTTGGTTAAATCTCGGCCCCCACCTCCTGCAGGGTCTGGAAATAGATGCGCCGGATGCGGCTCAGGCGCCGCTGGAACAGGAGGCCCAGCTCCATGCAGGCGGAATAAAAGGAGCAGCGGCTGAATTCCAGGGGCAGCAGCTTGGTGGTGGTGTCCCGGGTGAGCTCCTGAAGGTCGTCCAGCCTCCGACGGGCTTCCTCCAGCCCCTTCCATATGGGCAGCAGCACCAGGTCGGCCTTTTCCTGAAGTCGGGCGATTTCTGAACGCACGGCAATGACAGGTCCGGCCGCTGTGGTCTCGCCTTCTCCCTCTTGCACGATTTCCGCTCCCAGCTTTTCCAGGAAGCGCAGGAGAAATTCCCGGGACTTACCCTCCCAGGTGGAGAGGTTCCAGACGTCCGCCGGGATGCCCACCCGGGAGATGCGGCCCCGGCCGCGCAGCCACCGCCTAAGCTGCCGCACCCGGGAGAAAAACTGCTGGCGCAGTTGTTGCGGATAATTGCTCTTCTCCCAGTGGGAGCGCCACATGAGGTAGCGGGCGTATAATTTGAGCTTGGCAAAAAACCAGTCCCGGGCGATGAGGCGTTTGATTGCCGAGGGGAAGCTGTAGAACTTCTTCATGGCCCGGATGGTTTCGAACTGCAGCTCATAGGGAGTGAACTGCTTGGGCTGGAAAACCGCATGATGGCCGTCGTACTGGCTCCAGTCCTTGCAAATGATGCGGTTCTGGGCCTCCATGTCCTGGTAGAAGGGGGTGCCCGGCACCGGGGTGAGGATGAGATACTGGAGGGAATCCAGGTCCACTTGCCGGGAAAATTTTATCGTATCCCGGATCACCTGGTAGTGGTCCTCCTCAGCCCCGAAGACAAACATGCCATGAACCCGGATGCCATATTTATGAAAGTTGATCACGCATTCCTTGACGCTGTCCACGGTCTGGGCCTTGTTGTAGGCTTCCAGGGTCGCGGGGTTGATGGACTCCAGCCCCACAAACACGATGTAGCAGCCGGATCGGGCCATGAGTTCCATAAGTTCGGGGTCTTTGGCTGCTTCCACCCGCACCTGGGCGCTCCATTCAATCTTGAGATTTTCCTGCAGAATTCGCTCGCACAGCTCCTTGATGCGGTTGCGGTTGGCCGTAAAATTGTCATCGCAGAAAAATATGTGGTGGGCTTGGCTACCTACCACCCGGATCTCTTCCATCACCCGGTCCACCGAGTTGTAGCGGTACTTGCGGCCGAAGAGTAGGATCACCGAGCAGAAGCGGCAATTGAAGGGACAACCCCTAGAGGTGGCAATGGACACGCAGTGGGCGCCGTTGCCCTTCCAGCCGTAGATCAGCCGGTAATCCGGGATGGGGAGGCTGTCCAGGTCTTCCACGAAGGGCCGCCAGGGATTTTGCCGGACTTCCCCGCCTTCCTTGAAGGCCAGGTTGCGCACCGTGCGCCAGTCCCCACCCTCATTCAGCATAGCCACCAACTCCGGCAGGGCCTCATCTCCCTCCCCGCAGATGACGAAATCAGCGTGTTCCAGTCCCTCTCCGGGCAAAAAACTGGTATGGGCCCCGCCTAATACCACGGGTATCCCCTGCTGACGATAGAAGTCCGCCAGCTCATAAGCCCGGGGCGCGGTGGAGGAAATGCTGGAGATGCCCACCAAGTCCGGCTGAAAATCCAGAGTGCGATAGTCGGGCTGGGCGATCTCTTCCACCACCACCTTCACCTCCAGACCCTGGTCCCGCAGTATCGTTCCCAGCAGCACACAGCCCAGACGGGGGATTACCACCCGGCTGAAGATATGCGGGCGGGGAGCCCGGGGTTCAATAAACAAAACTTTCTTGATCGGACGGGCCATAGCTTGCTCCTTGGGCCCCTCCCCGGCTTCCCGGGAAGGCGGTTAATCCCTTTTTAGCCAGTTTAAAAAAGGGCTTAGCCGTATGTCAATTGATTAATGAACGGTGGTTCCTTTAAAAAGTTTTTCCGAAACCTTTACCCTGATTGGCTTCTTGTTCCCTTAAGTTGCAGCCGGAAACAAGGGCTGGCAAGGGGGTAAGCTCATAAAAAAGTAACTTTCACCTCGGTGCCGCTTTTCTTTTCCGGTCCCAAGGGCACAGAACCTGGATGGAAATTCGCTTAGGGGCTCAGGTTGCCGCCACTCCGGGCGGAAAAGCCCCCTAAAAAGCAAGGCAGATTCCCATACCACAGGATGGGAATCTGCCATCTGTTTGCTAACCAAACGGGATGGGTTGGGTGGTGCAGTTTAAACGCAGCCGGTGGGCTTGGGCAACCCGGCCATCTTGCAGGCGCCTTTGCCAGGCCCGGAGGGAAACAATTCATAGATGTACTTCAGCTTGAATCCGGTCACCTTGGACAGGATCCGCACCATGGGAGCAATGCCGTTCTTCTTGAAATAGTCCTGGAGCATGTTGATCACTTTCCAGTGATCATCAGTCAGTTCTTTGATACCTTCCAGCTCCTTTACATAGTCGACCCACTCCGGACCCCATTCGTCCAGATTGGCCAGGAAGCCGTCTTCGTCGACCTCAAAGGTTTTCCCCATATGTTCTACAATGGGCATATCGATCTTCCCTCCTTAAAGGTATTTATAGGCCTTTTGGTTATCAAGCTATGCCATTGTGAAAATTTTGTCAAGTATTAAAAATTTCACAAATCCCCGCACCGGCAACGGGTTCAGCCCCTCAGACGATCACTTCCAGGAGATGTCGCACCGGTCTCTGGGGCCCTGTCCGGGCCAACTGCATCAGGCAGCCGGTGCAGGAAGTCACCACCAGCTCGGCCCCGGCTTGAGTCAGGTCCTGGGAGCGGGCCCGGCCCAATTGCCAGGAGAGCTCCGGGTACATCACCGCGAAGGCCCCTCCCTGCCCGCAGCAGACTTTTTCGGCCGGCTCCACCACTCCGTCTCCCGTGGCTGCCCGGAGGAGTTCCCTGGGTTCCGCCACAATGCCTTGCCCCCGGTGCAGATGACAGGGATCATGGAAGGCCACTGGCAAATCCAGAGTCCGGGGCTCCGGACGATAGCCCACTTCCTGCGCCAGAAATTCGCTGGCCTCTCTGACCTTGGCGCTCAGGCGCGTCGCGGCTTCCTCATCCGGAGTCCCAGCCAACAGCCGGTTAAGGCGCTTTAGTTGATAGGCGCAGGAGGCACAGGCCGTGACCACAAAGTCGGCGTTGACCGCGGCGAAATCCTGCACCACCCGCTGCGCCAGCCTTCGGGCCACCTCCCCGGATCCCACACTTTCGGCCATCAGCCCACAGCAACCTTGATGCGGGGGAATGGCCACTTCCAAGCCCAATCGCTGGCAGATGGCCAAAAAGGCCTCTCCCACCTGAGGATAAAGCACCTCTAGGCCGCAGCCCACAAAAAAGGCGATTTTGAGGCGTTCCCGACCCGGCAACAGGGCAGGTATGCGGGAGCGCAACGGCCGACTAGTCAGATCAGGGAGCCCCTCCAAAGAGGCAACCAGATGGGGAAACAGCCGCCACACTAGGCCGCTGTCCCGGCCGACCCAGGATTTTATCCGGTTAATAACCGGGGCCAGTGAGGCTGCCACTGTAATCAGATGAGGCGCCTCCCAGGTCAGGCGGGCCAGAAGCAAATCCGGGTGCCAGCGGAGCCCTCGGTTCCGCTGCAGCAGCCCCCGGGCCTCCTTGATGATCTTCGGTATCTGTAGCCCCACAGCGCATTGCTCGGTGCAGGCGCCGCACAGGAGGCCGGCCTTCCTGCCAGGCATTCAGCAAATTAAGCTTGCCCCGGGCCACAGCCGTTTCCCGACCCACCAGGCGGTATAAGGGGCACACGGCCATGCAGGCGCCGCACCGCACGCAGACGGGCTCCCGGTAAGACAGCGTCAGGGCCTTCCCCGCCGCAGACCTTTCCTCACCCGGGCGGGCTGTCTTCCTGGATTGGCCCTCTGCCTTTCCAGCGGGCCCGGACGGAAGAACCATAGGCGAAATCCTCCTTTTTTCCGGCAAAGCGGCAATCCTCACCGAGTCTTATCCTTGAGCCCTTGCTGCCGGCGGGGAGGATCCCTGCCTGCCTCGGGTTTTGGGATATCTATATTATATCCCAGAGAGGCTCAGCACGGGAGAGTCCGGCGGACCCGGTTCAAGAACGCTCCGGCGGAAACAGCTTTCCCGGGTTCATAATATTGAGGGGGTCAAAGGCCTGTTTGAGACGCTTTTGCAGGGCGATGGCCGGCTCGGACAACTCCATGCCGATATATGGCGCCTTGGCCAGGCCCACGCCGTGTTCGCCGGAGAGGGTGCCTTGCAGCTTCCGGGTCAGGGCGAGCAGGTCCTCCACCGCGGCCTGGGCTTCCCGGTGCTCCTGTTCTACCCCCCGGTCGTACATGACATTGACGTGGATGTTACCGTCTCCAGCATGGCCAAAGCAGAGGATGGGCAGTCCCCGGCGGCGGGAAATCTCCTGAACCCCGGCTACCAGCCGGGGAATGGCGCTCAAGGGCACGGCCACATCTTCGGCGATTTTGTGGGGCTTTACTTTAAAGGTGGCCGGAGAGATGATCCGGCGAACAGCCCACAGGCGTTCGGCCGCCGCCGCGCCCCGGGCCCGCACCACGGGGCGGGCGCCCATTTCCCGGCACAGGCGGGCCATGCGGCCGGCCCGGCTGGCCACATCCCGGGGATGGCCGTCCACCGCCAGCAGCAACAGGGCCTCCACCTGCCGCGGCAGACTGAAAGGCAGCATCTCCCTGATACACTCCAAGGTGGGCCGATCCAGGAACTCCAGGGCCGCAGGAGTGAGTCCCGCCTGCAGAATCCGGCCCACGGCCCGGACCGCGGCCTCCAGGCTGGTGAACCCCGCGGCCAGGGTCTCCCGGCTGGCGGGCCGGGGCACCAGCCGGAGAATGATTCTGACAATCACCCCCAAGGTGCCTTCTGAGCCCAGGAAGAGGTGAGTCAGGTCGTAGCCCACCACCCCCTTCATGGTGCGGCTGCCGCAGTCAATGATTTCGCCGGTGGGCAGGACCACAGTGAGCCCCAGGACAAAATCCCGGGTCACGCCGTACTGCACCGCCACCGCGCCGCCGGCGCCGGTGGCCACGTTGCCCCCGATGGTGCAGTAATCCGCACTGCCCGGATCCGGAGGATAGTACAGGCCGAATTTTTCCACCTCCTTCTTGAGGTGCCCGGTGATTACCCCCGGCTCCACTACTGCCACCATGTCTTCCGGGCTGATTTCCAGGATGCGGTTGAGGCGGCTGAGCACCAGCACCACGCCTCCGGCCGCGGGCACTGAGCCTCCGGCACCGCCGTGAGGTCGGTGGCGTCATAGGCATAGCAAAAGCGGTCCTCCGGCGAGGTCAGCGTATGCTCAGGGCCAACGGCCTGGATGAGTTCCCGGATTACAGTTTCAGAAAGCATGAGTCTGGGTAAGGAATCGATTTCCTTTCAGAACAGGTTGTTCCCCGGAAAGACGCCACCGTCTCAACTTCAGCCCAAAATCACCTTTACAGCATATTGTGCTCCGCCAGGCTGAAGTAGCCGTGCCGGCTGATGATCAGATGATCATGGACAGTGAGATTGAGGGCCTGGCCGGCTTTGATGATGGTGCGGGTCAGTTCCTGGTCGGCCGCGGAAGGTGTGGGGTTGCCGCTGGGATGGTTATGTACCAGGATGAGGCCGGTGGCCTTGTGCTTCAGGGCCCACTCCAGAACCTTGCGGGGATAGACCACCGTCTGGTTGACGGTGCCCTCCTGGATGATTTCCTCGGCGATAATTTCGTTCTGGCTGTTTAGGAAAAGCACCCGGAACTGCTCATCTTTGAGGCCCCCCATGGCGGTGCGGCAGTAGTTGATGAGGGACTCCAGGGAGGGGATTTTCTGCCGTTTGAGGGCTTCTTCCCTGAGATAGAGCTCAATGCAGGCCTTCACCAGGTGAATCAGGCAGGCGGAATATTCCTTGAGACCCATGAATTCCATCAAGGCCTCAGGCGGGGCATCCAGGACCTGGGAAAAAGAGCCGAAGCGAGCGATCAAGCTTTTGGCCAGGGGCTTCACATCAGAGTAAGGGATGGCAAAGGTGAGGAGCAGCTCCAACAGCTCATAGTCCTGTAGTGCCGTAGCTCCCTTGTCAAGGAAGCGCCGGCGCAGGCGCTGGCGGTGACCATAATAGTGCGGCTTCTGGGCTTTGTTTTTGTCGCCGGTTTTCATGGGAATGATGAACGTCACCAATCTAGGCAGCATTATTGGAAATTTGCCGGAATTTGTCAATTTGCCGGAATGGTCGGCGCAGTGCGGGAAGGTCTGTTTGTCCAGCTTTTTTTGAAAAGGCGGGCCGTCACCAAAAAAGCACGGGCCCCCGCCCGTGCGATGCCATAAATGTAGCGAGGGGACGGAGGCTTGCGCCCCCGCTCCCCCGCCTGGCTGCGATTATTACCGGCCCCTACACTTCTTCGGCGGCGGCGGCGGCTTCCTCCAGCTGGCGCCGCATCTCCATGTCGTAGAGCACCCGCTCCCGGGCCTTGTCGATCCCCAGGGCCTGGCGCTTC
>JAFDHU010000145.1 GCA_019308625.1 Deltaproteobacteria bacterium | reverse complement strand
ACGTCGGCCTCCCGGGCTTCGTGGGTGATCATGACGATGGGCACCGCGCCCCTGACCTCCCGGCCCTTCTGAATCACCGCGGCAATGCTGATGTGGTGGCGGCCCAGCACGCCGGAAATCTGGGACAAAACCCCGGGCCGGTCCAGCGCGGCAAAGCGGAAGTAGTAGTTGGTGACCACCTCTTCCAGGGGCTTGATCGGCCGGCTGGTCTCCAGGGCGTTGCCGGCGCCCAAGGGCGGCACCCGGCGCTTGAGGCCCAGGGAAAGGTTCCGGGCCAAATCCAGGATGTCGCTCACCACCGCACTGGCCGTGGGCATCATGCCCGCCCCCTGCCCGTACAGGAGGATGGGCCCCACCGCATCCCCGGTAATGTACACTGCATTCATGGCCCCGCCGACGTTGGCCAGCATGTGGTCCCGAGGGATGAGGGTGGGGTGCACCCGGGCCTCCAGGGCCCCGTCGCTGTTCCGGGTGATGGCCAGCAATTTAATAACGTAGCCGAACTCCCGGGCGAACTGCAGGTCCAGGGGCTCCAGCCCGCTGATGCCTTCTACTGACACGGCCTCAAAGTCCACCCGGGCGCCGTAGGCCAGGGCCATGAGGATGGCCAGCTTGTGGGCTGCGTCCACCCCCTCCACATCCAGAGTGGGGTCGGCTTCGGCATAACCCCGGGCCTGGGCCTCTTGCAGGGCCTGGTCAAAGGAGCTGCCCTCCTCGGACATGCGGGTGAGGATGTAGTTGGCAGTGCCGTTCAAAATCCCCAGCATCTCCTGGATGCGGTTGGCCGCCAGGCCTTGGCGCAGGGCCAGAATGATGGGGATGCCCCCGCACACCGAGGCCTCAAAGGCCACCTCCACCTGGCTGGCCGCCGCGGCGGCAAAGAGCTCGTTGCCGTGCAAAGCCAGCAAGGCCTTGTTGGCGGTGACCACGTGCTTGCCCCGGGAAATGGCCGCCAGCACCAAATCCCGGGCCGCGGTGGTGCCGCCGATGAGCTCCACCACAATGTCGATTTCCGGGTCATCCAGGATGTCCTGATTGCGGTCGGTAAAGACTCCCGGGGGCAGGCTCAGTCCCCGGGGCCGGGCCGGGTCAATATCGGCCACCTTCTTCAGCACCAGCGGAACCCCCAGGCGCCGGGAGAGCAGCTCCGGGCGCTCGGTCAGCAGCCGCACCACCCCCTCCCCCACGGTGCCGAAGCCGATCAGTCCCACGTTTATGGGCTTCATGAGCGCACCCTTTCGGCTGAGTGAAAGTCCGGCAGAGCAGGGCCCGGGGCCTGGACCTGGCGCCGGTGTTCCCCTTCCCCCAAACGTCTTCCAGGAATTTTGTTGGGGAAATCAGGAAGGGGAATCGGGAGAGGAGGGAAAGGCCACGAGGCCCGGCCCCTTCTCCCCGAAACTTCAGGCAGCCGACGCATGTTCAATGCGGGGGCGGGTAGCCCAGCTCTTCCGGGCTCTGGCGCATCACCTTGCGCAGGCCCCGCACGGCCTGGTTGGTGCGGTGCACGTTTTCCACCAGGGCGAAGCGCACGTATTCATCCCCGAACTCCCCGAAGCCGATGCCCGGGGACACCGCCACCTTGGCTTCTCTAATCAGCATCTTGGAGAATTCAATGGAGCCCAGGTGGCGGAACTTCTTGGGGATGCGGGCCCAGACGAACATGGTCCCCTTGGGGGGCTCCACCCGCCAGCCGATGTTATTCAGTCCCCGGCACAGAGCATCCCGGCGCTCCTTGTAAGTGCTTACAATCTGCTGCACGCAGTCGTAGGGGCCATTCAGGGCGATGATGGAAGCGATCTGAATGGGCTGGAACACGCCGTAATCCAGGTAGCTCTTGATGCGGGTCAAGGCGTAAATCAGGCGCTTATTCCCCACCGCAAAGCCCACCCGCCAGCCGGGCATGTTGTAGCTCTTGGACATGGAAAACAGCTCTACCCCCACCTCCTTGGCCCCGGGCACCTGGAGAAAGCTGGGGGCCACATACCCGTCAAACACCAGATCAGCATAAGCAAAATCGTGGATAACCCAGACTTCGTTCCTTTTGGCGAATTCCACGATACGCCGGAAGAAATCCAGGTCCACCACCATGGTGGTGGGATTGTGGGGAAAGGAGATAATCATCATGTGGGGCCGGGGCCGGACATATTCTGTAATGCGGTTCAGGTCATCAAAAAAGTCCCGGCCCGGAACCAGGGGAATGCTCACCAGGTTGCCTCCGGCAATCACCACCGAGGCGGAGTGGATGGGATAAGTGGGATTGGGAACCAGCACCACATCCCCCGGCCGGACGGTGGCCAAAACCAGATGGGAGAGCCCCTCCTTGGCCCCGATGGTGGCGATGGTCTCAGTCTCCGGATCAATGTCCACATCAAAGCGCCGCTTGTACCAGTCGGAGATGGCAACCCTGAGCTTGGTGATGCCCTTGGAGGCGGAATAGCGGTGATTGTGGCCCTTGCTGGCCGCTTCAATGAGCTTGTCCACAATGTGACGCGGGGTGGGCTGGTCGGGGTTGCCCATCCCCAGGTCAATTATATCTTCCCCCCGGCGCCGGGCTTCCATCTTGATGGCGTTGACCTCGGCAAAGACATAGGGCGGCAATCTTTTCATCCGGGGAAAATCTTCCATAAAAAGCTCCTTAAAATAAGATAACTTGGCAATAATTCCAAAAATTATTATCTCAAACCCTCTGGGTTGTCAAATTTGGGACTGAACTGGTTTGGGGAAACCAAAAGGCTGAAGCTGGTCTCTGCCAGCGTGGGGAACCTTGGCCAGCATTTTTGGTTCCGGGCTGTTGGCGGGTCCGTCAGGAACAAGAATGACCCGCTCTTAATTGACTTTCGCGTAAAACTTGTTTAAATTTTTATAAAAATAAAACTCCACTCGGAGGTGGAGAAGGGGAATGCAGGAGGCAGCCGGGTTTCCATAAGAAAAGGGAATCCGGTTTTTTTAGGGTATCGACTTCTGGCTGGGAAAACAGGGTTGCCTTTCCTCCAGGGCGGGTTATTGAATGCCGGGATAGACTGATGGGGATCAAATTCGGCCAGAAACTCTTCCAGCGCCTCAAAAGGTGGAAGCTCCACCAGCATGTGTACTTCTCCCTGCTGGCCATTATTATCGGCATTCTGGCCGGTTACGGCGCCCTGCTCTTCCGCCTGGTCATCAAGATAGCCCAGTACGCCTTTTATCAGAACAGCCAGGATTTTATCACCTTTGCGCCTTCCGTACCGTTTTATCTCAAAATCGCCCTGCCAGCCTTGGGCGGTCTGTTTGTGGGGCCGCTGGTTTATTTCGGGGCACGGGAAGCCAAAGGCCATGGCGTCCCTGAAGTCATGGAGGCCGTGGCCCTCCGAGGGGGTCAGATCCGGCCCCGGGTGGCGGTGGTCCAAATCCTGGCCTCTGGAATCTGCATCGGCTCCGGCGGTTCGGTGGGCCGGGAAGGCCCTATCGTCCAGATCGGCTCCTCCATCGGCTCTACCTTGGCCCAGGTGCTCAGGGTCCCCCACCTGTGGCAAAGAACCATGGTGGGTTGCGGTGCGGCCGCGGGGATTGCCGCTACCTTTAATGCTCCCATAGCCGGGGTGCTCTTTGCGGTGGAAGTCATCCTGGGGGAGTTCGGGGTGGCCATCTTTTCGCCGGTGATCCTGGCCTCGGTGACCGCCACTACCATCTCCCGCTACTATCTCGGGGATTTCCCGGCATTTATCATTCCCGCCTACCAACTGATTTCCCTGTGGGAGTTTGCTTTTTATACCCTGCTCGGGGTTACGGCTGGCCTGGTGGCCCTGCTGTTTATCACCGTTTTGTACAAATTTGAAGATTTCTTTGATGGCCTCAGGATTCCCGATTTTATCAAGCCGGTCATAGGCGGTCTCATAATCGGCCTTATCCTCCTGAAATGGCCCAATGTCTTCGGGGTGGGCTACGGCTCCATTAACCTGGCCCTGAAAAACAACATGCCGGCCATGCTCCTGCTCTCCCTGGTGTTTATCAAGATTCTGGCTACTTCCATCACCATCGGCAGCGGCGGCTCCGGGGGTATCTTTGCCCCCTCCCTGTACATTGGGGCCATGACCGGAGGCTTCTTCGGCTGGTGCATGAATCAATGGTTTCCCGGCATCACTGCCAGCTACGGGGCCTACGCCTTGGTGGGCATGGGTGCGGTGGTGGCCGGCACCACCCATGCCCCCATCACTGCCATTCTTATAATGTTTGAGCTCACTGCCACTTATAAGATCATTCTCCCCCTGATGATCTCCTGCATTCTCAGCACCCTGATTGCCACTTCCCTGAAAGAGGGCTCCATCTATACCATCAAGCTGCTGCGCCGGGGCGTGGACTTAAGGAGAGGCTGGGAGCAGAGCATCCTGCAGTCCATCAAAATCAGGGACATCATGAACCACCGGGTGGAAACGGTGCCGGAAAACATGCCCTTGAGGGAAATCCTGAGCTACCTTAAGTGGCATGACGCCTCTTATCTGCACGTGGTCAACGATAAGGGAGAGCTCACCGGGATCATCTCCTTCCGGGACATCCGCCCGCTGCTCCAGGAGGAGGTCCCCAGAGGGCTGATCATTGCCAAA
>JAFDHU010000144.1 GCA_019308625.1 Deltaproteobacteria bacterium | reverse complement strand
CTTCCCCCGCCGGCTGCTGGAGCCGCACTTAAGAAGGGTCCGGGCCGTGCTGGTGCCGGAGTTGAATATGGGCCAGATCTCCCGGGAGGTGAAGCGCATCAACCAGGGTCTGACCCGGGTGGAGACCTTAAACCGTATTGACGGGAGACTGATTACGCCGGAGGAGATTTTGGTGAGGCTACTAAAATTGTAAAGATGAAGAAGTTCTTTTCTGAAAACTTATTTTTATCAGATGTTAGAAATAATATTTTATAAAGGAGTTAGAGGGTGAAAATGAAAAAAGCAATGATAATGACAATTTTTGTTTTTTTATTAGGAATAATTGTTTTAACAATATTATCAGAAAAATATTCTTGGAATATGAAATGGTGGCAAGAATTTTTTATATATGGGGTCTGGTTTATAGTATCAATAATAATATCTATTAAAATCTTTTGTAAATATGATAAAAGTGAACTCATAAAATCATTGGCGATAAAAAGAGTAAAGGAAAGCCCAATATTAAAAGATTTTGCTACTGATTTAATAAGGGAAATTAATAAAATGTCTGATAATCAACTAATGGGTTTGCCAGAAGCTTCTATTGTAGCTATTTGCGAAACTTATTATAAATTAAAATCACAAGGCATGTCAGATGAAGATACCTTCAAAATAATCGAGGACCATAGGGCAATATTAAGTGGTTCTGGAGAACTTCCAAGTCCTTTAACTCTAAATAGTTATATTAAATATCGCATTTCACATGAGCTGAACTGGTCTTTATCTCAAGGCTCCATTAGCTTTTACGCAAGAGCTTCTTTTTCCGATGAATTCGTTGATAAGGCAATAAAAGAAGCATCCCGTTTTTTTTCAAAATAATACTTTTTTTGAAATAATAAATATAAATAGTGCAAAAAATGCACCTAAATTGAATTAAAAAAACAAAAATAAAAATTTTCATAATATAAAAATTTGGAATGAGCTTTGATAATTCGACAAAGTATTCCTGATCTATTCAGTTATACCAACTTCTGTGAGTAGGAGACGTGCTACTAAAGCAAAACATTGTCTTTAACCAACGCTTTTCTAACGGGTGGAATCATGAAAAAAGCCAAAATTACTATTCCCTCTGAAAAATTGGCCGATTTCTGCCGCAAAAACTGCATCCGCAAACTGGCATTTTTTGGTTCCGTGTTGCGTGAGGATTTCCGGACGGAAAGCGATATAGACGTCCTGGTGGAATTTGAACCTGGCCATGTCCCGGGGCTGGCCTTTTTTGATATGGAGAAAGAGCTGGCGGAAATCCTGGGGCATAAAGTGGAACTTCATACTCCGGGATTTTTGAGCCCATACTTCCGGGAACAGGTTATCAAGGAAGCCGAGGTCCAATATGCCGCCTCCTAAAGACACCATCCGCCTGAAGCATATGTTGGATTATGCCGGCGAAGCAGTGGATTTAATCAAGGGAAAAACGCGAGCTGACTTGGATTCTGATCGCCTCTTAGGCCTGGCTCTCGTGCGCTTAATGGAAATCATTGGAGAAGCAGCAAGACGGGTATCTCCAGAATGTCAATTACAGCACCCTTCCATTCCCTGGGCTCAAATTATCAGCCTCCGAAATCGTCTCATTCACGGCTATGATTCGGTGGACATGGATATACTTTGGGAAATTTTGACGCGTGACCTTCCAATACTAATCCAGAACTTAGAAAAAATCCTCTCCACTGAGCCGCCGGGCTGAATGTTGCGGCCCGGCCGGATTTTTGCATAGGCGTTTCATTGAACTGATAATTTCAAGTTGAGGAGGAGCATTATGATTCGTCTTGACTGGGAAAGGCTGGATGAAAGGGGCTCGGCCCCGTTCAATCTGAACACCGTGGCGGCCCGGGCCAAGGTGCCGGGCGGCTGGCTGTTCCGCTACGTGTCCCTGGGAGAGCGGGAACACATCTACCTGACCTTCATCCCCGACCCGGAATACGTCTGGGAAAAGGAGTGACCGGGCAGGGCCTCCTGTCGAAACCCAGGCGGCCTGAAATGCCCCTGAAAGAGCTAGCAGTATGGCTCAGGTAACCAAACTTATCCACAAATACCTGCGGCACGAAAAGAAGTTCCCCCACGTGTGGTGCCCGGGCTGCGGCAACGGCATCGTCCTGGGGGCCTTAATCCGAGCCATTGACCGCACCGGTTTTTCCAAGGACGACATCGTCCTGGTCTCCGGCATCGGCTGCTCCGGCCGGCTGAGTGTATACGTGGACTTCAACACCCTGCACACCACCCACGGCCGGGCCCTGACTTTCGCCACCGGCGTGAAGCTGGCCAACCCCCGGCTCCAGGTCATCGTGGTCATGGGGGACGGCGACGCCACCGCCATCGGCGGCAACCACTTCATCCACGCAGCCCGGCGCAACCTGAACCTGACGGCCATCATCATCAACAACCAGATCTACGGCATGACCGGCGGCCAGTACTCCCCCACCACCCCCTACGGGGCCCTCTCCGCCACTTCCATCTACGGCAACCTGGAACACGCCTTCTCCATCGCCGAGCTGGCCGTGACCGCCGGCGCCGCCTGGGTGGGCCGCAGCACCACCTACCACGCCACCCACCTGGACCAACTCATTGAACAGGCCATCCGCAAACGGGGCTTCGCGGTGGTGGAGGTCATCAGCCACTGCCCCACCCTTTACGGCCGCAAAAACAGGCTGGGCGGACCGGTGGAAATGCTCCGCTGGCAAAAGGAAGTGGCCGTCAAAATGGAAAAGGCCCAAACCATGACCAAAGAGGAACTGGAAGGCAAAATCACCATCGGCGTGCTGGCCGACCGGGATCTCCCCATCTACACCCAGGAACTCCGCCGAGTCCGAGAAGCCGCCCGGGCCGCCCTGGGGCTGGGGGAGGTTGGAAGCGGGGGAGGGGGCTAAGGGCCGCAGGCCCTTACCCCCTCCCCCGAGCCCCCACCCCCAAACCCGTAAAGGGTTGGGTGGGGGGCTTGGGGGGAGGGCAGGGAGCGGCGCTCCCTGGCCCTCACCCCAAAAACCCGAATCAAACCATGTCCAAGCGTATTGAAATCAGGTTGGCGGGTGCTGGGGGGCAGGGGATTATTCTGGCCGGGGTGATTTTGGCGGAGGCGGCGGCCATTCATGAAGGGCGGTTTGTGTGTCAGACTCAGAGTTACGGGCCGGAGGCCCGGGGTGGGTCTTGCCGGAGTGATGTGGTGATCAGTGATGAGGAAATTGATTATCCCCAGGCGGTGCAGCCGGACATTTTGCTTTGTCTGAATCAGAAGGCTTGTGACCTTTATGTTTTTGACCTGAAGCCCGGGGGCACTTTGATTGTAGATGACTCCCGGGTGCATCACCTGCCCGTGACCCGGGCCGTGGGCCTGCCTTTCACCCGCATTGCCCGGGAGGAAGCGGGGCTGGAGATGCTGGCCAATATCGTGGCCCTGGGGGCTCTGGCGGTTCTCACCGGGGTAGTCTCTCTGGAAAGTCTGGCAGCCGCGGTTCTGGCCCGAGTGCCCAGGGGCACAGAAATGCCAAACCGCAAGGCCCTGGAGGCCGGAGCCCAGGCGGCCCGGGAATTTCTGGCCCGGAGAGGGTCGGAGTCTTCCCGCCAGCCGTAAGGCGGCCCCAAGCAGCGGCGACTCCTTCATGGAAATCCCCATCATTTTTGATCTGATTGTCGTTTATGCCCTGGCCATCGGGGTGATTTTCGTCTGTCACCGCCTGGGGATCCCTCCCTTGGTGGGTTTCATTCTCACCGGGGTGCTGGCCGGCCCCCAGGTGCTGGGCCTTATCCGGGTGCCCCATGAAGTGGAGATCCTGGCGGAAATCGGGGTCATTCTGCTGCTGTTCACCATCGGCATTGAATTTTCCTTTGCCAATCTCCTGCAATTGCGTCGCTCTGTGCTCCTCGGCGGTCCGCTGCAGGTGGCGGCCACCGGTCTTTTGTTTTTCCTGGTGGCCTGGCACCTTGGCCTGGGTCTGGGCCAATCGGTGTTTGTCGGCTTCCTGGTGTCCTTGAGCAGCACTGCCATTGTCCTCAATATTCTCCAGAGCAAGGCGGAGGTGGAGACCCCGCACGGCAACGCTTCCTTAGGGGTGCTGATTTTTCAGGACCTTATTGTGGCGCCCATGATGCTGCTCACTCCGTTTCTGGCGGGTATGGACCGGGGGGGTGTGGGGGGTGCTTTGGTCGGCCTGCTCCTGAAGGGCCTGGGCATCCTGGTTCTGGTGATTTTCGCCGCCAAGTGGCTGGTTCCCCGGGTGTTGTATCAGATTGCCCGCACCCGGGATCGGGAGATGTTTCTCCTGGCGGTGCTGGTGCTCTGCTTTGTGGTGGCCTGGGGCACGGCCGCGGCCGGCCTGTCTTTGGCCCTGGGAGCCTTTCTGGCCGGGCTGATTCTCTCTGAAACAGAGTACAGCCATCAGGCCCTGGGCAACATCCTGCCTTTCCGGGACGTCTTTGCCAGCATCTTTTTCATCTCCATCGGCATGCTTTTGGACGTGGGGTATCTGGTGGAAAAACCGCTGACCATTGCCCTGGCCACCCTGGGGGTCCTGGCGGCCAGGTTTTCCCCTGCGCACCGTCATTCTGGTGGGCCTGACCCTGTCCCAGGTGGGGGAATTCTCCTTTGTGTTGTCCAAGACCGGCCTGCTCCACGGTCTGTTTTCCGGCCAGCAATATCAGTTGTTTCTCACCGTTGCGGTGCTCACCATGGCGGTCACCCCGTTTATTATGGCCCTGGCCCCCCGGGTGGCCGAGGCTGCCCTGCGGCTGCCTCTGCCAGACCGTCTGAAGACCGGCTCTTTCTTGCCGCCGGCCCCCAAGGTGGCGCCGCCCCAGGACCACCTCATCATTGTGGGCTATGGCGTCACCGGCCGTAATGTCTCCCGGGCCGCCCGGAGCGCCGGGATTCCTTATGTCATCATTGAGATGAATCCGGAGACCGTCCGCCTGGAGCGGGCCCGGGGAGAGGCCATTTATTTCGGGGACGCCACCAGTCCGGAGATCCTGGAGCATGCCAACCTCCGGGAGGCCCGTATTGTGGTGGTGGCCATCAATGATCCCGCGGCTACCCGGCGCATCTCCGAGCTTGCCCGCAAGCTCAACCCCCGGGTGCACATCATTGTCCGCACCCGCTATTTAACCGAGCTGGAATCCTTATACAGCCTGGGAGCCGATGAGGTGGTCCCCGAGGAGTTTGAAACCTCGGTGGAAATTTTCACCCGTGTCCTGCGCCGTTATCTTGTTCCCAAAGGCGACATTGAAAGATTCATCCAAGAGGTGCGGGCCGACAGCTACAGCATGCTCCGGGGGCTGCGCAAGGATTTTGAGACCCTGGAGGACCTGCGGTACTATTTAAGGGATGTGGACATCAGCATCATCCGTCTGGAGCCCGGGGCGCCTCTGGCCGGGAAGACCCTGGCGGACATGGCCCTCCGGAAGCGCCACGGCATCACGGTTTTGGCGGTGCGTCGAGACTCCCAGATGTTGTTTAATCCGGAGCCGGATATGAGGCTGCACGGCGGCGACCTGCTCATCGTCCTGGGGGCCCCGGAAAGACTGGCTGCCGGCGGCTTTCTTTTCGCCGGAGAGAAAAGGGCCTGAGTTCTGGCGGAGATGCCTTACCCGGTTCCGGCCGGCTGTTTTGCATCTTAAAAATGTCTTGGCTACTACTCGCAGCAGGGGCGGTATTGATGATTCTGGACCGGAAAGTGGACCGGAGCCGCGCCTTAATCATGAAAGAAAAGCTCACTTACTTCATCTACTACTTCCGGCCACATTTTGACCGGAAAAAATTTTTTGCATTGCTGCTGGCGGTTATAGCTGCTTCAACCTTGGTCAACTATCTGTTTTTGGGCCGGACTGACTGGGCCAGCCATGTGTTGCTCCTGGTGCTCCTGGTATCTTTGGCCTATGGAATGATTTTGCTGCTGGCGCTTTATGATGGCTGGGTATTAAAAAAGGGCAGTGTCGGACTTTATTTTTTCCTCTTTGAGCAGGAAATTATTCAGATTTTCTCCCTGGCCATCTTTTTTCCGGGGCTGGGGGCAGCCTATTTGCTGAAGCCCGTGCTTTCCTTGTTTGAATATCCCGCCTGGCGGGGGCTGCATTTTAAGACTCTGGCCGGCTGGGCTGGAGGAGTGATTTTTCTTGCGGGAGTTTTTCTGTTATTAATATAAGAATGTGGACCGCTGCTGCCAGGGCGCTACCCAGGGGTCATCCAGCGGCTGGCCCAAAGGCTCACAGGGATTTACCATGCTCAAGGAAGTCATTTACAAAGTGGTCACTCGGCAGGATCTGACCGAAGCGGAGATGACCGCGGCCATGGAGGCCATCATGGAGGGGCGGGCCACCGAGGCCCAGATCGGGGCCTTCGTCACCGCCCTGCGGATGAAGGGGGAGACGGTGGCCGAAATCACCGCGGCGGCCCGGGTCATGCGGGCCAAAGCCACCAAAATCCCGGTGGCCGACCACCTGGTGGACCTGGACCGGGACGAAATCAACGTGGATTGGGAAACCATCGTGGACACTTGTGGCACCGGGGGTGATGCCACCAACACCTTCAATGTCAGCACTACCACCGCGTTTGTGGTGGCCGGTGCGGGCCTGCGGGTGGCCAAGCACGGCAACCGGGCGGTGTCCTCCCGTTGCGGCAGCGCCGACGTCATCGAAGCCTTGGGGATAAATCTTTCCCTGACCCCCGAGCAGGTGGCCCAGTGCGTCAATGAGGTGGGCATCGGCTTTTTGTTCGCCCCCCAGCTCCACGGGGCCATGCGCTTTGCTGTCGGTCCCCGGCGGGAGATCGGCATCCGCACCATCTTCAACATCCTGGGGCCTCTCACCAACCCGGCCAGGGCCAACGTGCAGGTACTGGGAGTCTATGATCCGGAGCTCACTGAACCTCTGGCCCGGGTGCTGGGAAACCTGGGCGCCAGGAGTGCGTTTGTGGTTTATGGCGAAGGCTCCTTGGATGAAATCAGCATTGTGGGCCCTACCCGCATCAGCGAACTCAGGGAGGGCCAGGTACGGACCTATACCATCACCCCGGAGGACGTCGGCCTGTCGCGGGCTCGCCTGGAGGACATTCGGGGCGGCGACATCTTTGAAAACGCCCGCATTGTCCGGAAGGTCCTGGAAGGGGAGGGCGGCCCCCGGGAGGACATGGTGGCCTTGAACGCTGCCGCGGCGTTCATCGCCGCTGGCGTGGTGCCGGATTTCCCCAGTGGCATCGCCCTGTCCCGGGAAACCATCCGAAGCGGCAAGGCCTTGAGCAAGCTGGAGGCCCTTATCGCCAAAAGCAAAAGCTTCAAAACTCAGGCTTGATAAAAAGCGGCTGCCCTCGGGGTTCTTTCTTTCCAGCCGTGCCTGTCGCTCTGGCAACGCCATGGTGTACTTGAGAGGTCATCATCTCATCTGTCTACGCTTTTTTCAGGGCCAAGGCTATGATGCCGCCTTTTTGGCCGGAGTGGAGGAGGTCCGCCAAAGGCTGGCAGCCGGGGAACAGATCGTGGTGATGGCGGGCCCGGATGCGGTGTGCCGGGTCTGCCCCTGGCTTCAGGGGGATGAGTGCACCCACCCGGAGACCACGGACGCCGGCATCCGGAAAATGGACCAAGCCGCCCTGGAAATCCTCCATCTGACGCCGGACAGCCGCTGGTACTGGCCTCAGTTCACACCCCGGGAGCTGGAATCCGGTTTTGCCGAATGGTTCCGAGGATTTTGTCGGGAATGCAGCTGGCGGCCAGCCTGCCAAGCCCACCCCGACTTTCAGGCCCTCCTGAAAAAGATCGGCGAAGAAGCCCTGAAATCATGACTAACGTGGTAAAAGTAACCCGCAAGACCCCAGTGCTCCAGGCTCCAGCCTTCGGCTGTCTGAAGGGGGTACCTGCCGTCAACATTACCCGGGGCTGCCTGCATGCCTGTGTGTACTGCTATGCTCGAGGGTTTTCGGAAGCGCCGCCTAAAGGCGAAATTCACCTGTACTACAACCTTCCGGAAGTGCTGAAAAGGGAGCTGGACTGCAAGCGGAAATGGCCCCGGTGGGTGGCCTTCAGCACCGCTTCAGACCCCTTCCAGGCCCTGGAAGAGGTGTTGGCGGTCACTTACCGGGTGATGGAGCTGCTGCTCAGGCGGGGCATCGGGGTGTCTTTCCTTACCAAGGGGGAGATACCCCCGGACTTTGTGGCCCTTTTCCGCCGCTACCCGGACCAGGTCACCGCCCGGATCGGGCTGACCACCATGGACAATGCCCGGCGGCGGCTGCTGGAGCCCCAAGCCCCGCCCCCGGGTCGGCGGCTGGCCGCCATTCGCAACCTTCGGGAGGCCGGCATCCCGGTCTCCGTGCGTCTGGACCCCATCATCGCCGGGGTCAGCGACGGCATGGAGGGCCTGGAAAATCTCTTGGTCCGGCTCCGGGACCTGGGGGTAAAGAACCTGTCCCTGAGCTATCTGGTGCTGCGTCCGGGGGTAATGAAGCAAATTGCCGCGGAGTTGCCGCCGGCGCTTTCCCGCCGGTTGCTGGCCCCTTACCTGAACCAGCCCTGGCAACGGATAATCACCTCCGCCCGCACCCGGCTCCTGCCCCGGGAGTGGCGGCAGCGGCACTCCCAGGAAGTCAAACACCTGGCCGCCGGCCTGGGACTCCAAGTGCGGCTGTGCGGCTGCAAAAATCCTGACCTGGAGTGGGAGTCCTGCGAGCCCTGGGATGGGCGGATCCGGTCCGGCCCGGAGCAGATGGCACCCCTGTTCCTTATGGCAGAGAAGAAGGAGAGCGCATGAATTTCCTGGCCCGTATCGTGGCCTTGAAGCTTAAGGAGTCCTTAAACCTGCTGGAATCCGGCGTGACCGGGACCTTCAGGGCGGCCATCGCGGCGCGGCCCCGGCCTGTCAGTCTGAA
>JAFDHU010000003.1 GCA_019308625.1 Deltaproteobacteria bacterium | reverse complement strand
GTCCCAACACACCTCCAAGCGGTCATTGTCCCTGAATAGATAATGCCGATAGAACTCCAGACTGTCCAACTTGCGCCGGACCACACTCCCTCCCCCAACCCCTTACGGTTGTTTAGTCTTTGGAAGGCAGGGCTCGAAGCCCTGCCTTCCAACTCCAGGTAAACGCGTTGGGAGGGGGGTACGGGGGGAGGGCAGGGACCTGTGGTCCCTGGCCCTCCCCCCGCCCAATCCTTACGGCCGCAAAACATCAACAAAGGCCTCCAGGCGCATGCGGGTGCGGGAGTCCAGGGGTGTGGGGCGGTCGCCTTCTATGGTCAGGACGGGTACCCCCAGGCGCTCCCGGATGGTTTGGTCAAACATCTGACGGAAGCAGAAGCTTTGGGTGTAGTGCACCAGGCCGGTCAGGCGCCGGGTGGTTACGGCTTCGGCCAGGTCCGCCAAGCGGACCGAAATGTCGTAGGGGTAGGTATAGCGGTAATACTGTTCCACCAGGTCCAAATCGCCATAAGGCATGCTGAACTGGCGGGGCATTTCATGGAACACCACCTGGGCCCCCAACTCCTCCAGGTTATCCCACAAGTCGGTAAAGATAGGGGGAATACCAATGAATCCCAGGCGCACCGGACGGTGGACCGGAGGGCGTATCCGGACCTCCTCCAGGAATTGTGTGAGTTTTTTCCGATAGGCCTCCACATCTGAGGCGAAGTCGGAGCTGGACACCAGCCACCAAAAATTTTCCCGCCCCGAGACCTGGCCGGTTTCCCAGGTAAGGCGGTCCAGCTCCCTCAGGTCCCGCCGGATAGGAGCCAGATCTTCCTGGACCCGCCGCACCTCTTCAGGGGTGACCCCCAGGTGCTTCATCAGGGCCGCGATTTCCTGTTTGAGAAGTTTCCGGCTGCGGGGGTAGGGAAATTTGAAATGAATGACCTCCCGCCCTTCCGCCTCCAGGATTTCGCCCAGGGCCTGGGTAAAGGAGCAGTCGCCCTGGCAGGCCACGATGACCGCCTGAATATCTGGCTGCCGCTGCAGGGTGGCGTAAATCCCCTTGACCCAAGCACAGATGGTGCGGGGCAGCCCGGCAGCCTCGGCCTCGCTGACCAGCCCCCAGGGATCCGGTGCAGTAATGAAGATGTTGTTCAGGTCCACCGGGGTGAGCCCCGCGGCTAGGACCACCTCAACCGGAATGGTGGTAGTCAGCCCGACCCTGGCCCCGGAGGGCATCGTCTTTTGCCTGGCCATGATTTTAAGGCTCTATCGCCGCCGGAAGTCTTAAGCCCGGAAGCAGGCGTCGGGCCGCGGGCCGAACACCGCGGTGCCTATCCGCACCAGAGTGGCGCCTTCTTCCACCGCGGCCTCAAAATCGCCAGTCATGCCCATGGACAGCTCCGGCAGGGGGCCGTCGGTGAGGCCAAGTTTTTGCAGATGGTCTCTCAACTCCCGCAAGGCCCGGAAATACGGCCGCACCCGCTCCGGCTCGTCAAACCAGGGGGGCATGGTCATCAGGCCCACCACCTTAAGGTGGGGCAGTTGGGCGATCTCCCGGAGCAGAGCTTCGGCCTCTTCCGGGGCTACCCCGGATTTGGTGGCCTCCCCCGCCAGGTTGACCTGGATGAGGATTTTCTGAATCAGGCCCCGTTGGGCGGCGGCCTTTTCCAGAGCCCGGGCCAGCTTGGGGCGATCCACCGAGTGAATCAGGTCAAAGACCCCCACCACCCCCTTGGCTTTTCTGGTCTGGAGCGCCCCCACGAAATGCCAGCTCACCTCGCCTCCCAAAGCAGCAATCTTGGGCAGGGCCTCCTGGAGATAGTTTTCCCCGAACAGGCGGTGACCCGCGGCCACGGCCTCCCGGAGGCGCTCCACGGGTACGGTTTTGCTCACTGCCACCAGGCGCACCTCCGCCGGATCCCGTCCGACCCGCCGGGCCGCAGCCGCGATGCGCTGTTTGACTAGAAACAGATTCTCGGCAACAGACATGTTCACCCCACTCGGCCGGTGCTGTGGCTGCCGGTGCGATCCAGTAAAGTCAGCTTGACACCCCGCTTGGCTGCTCCCGCCCGGCCAATCTGTTGTTCAGCCCGAAGACCGCGAGAGTGTTGTTCCAGGTGTGATGAGCCAGCTCCTCCAGGGAGAGGCCGTGCAGCCGGGCCAGCTCCCGGGCCGTGGCAGCCACATAGGCCGGTTCGTTGCGTTTGCCGCGCCACGGCTGGGGGGCCAGATAGGGGCAGTCGGTTTCCACCAGCAGGCGGTCCAGGGGGAGCCGCCTGGCCACCTGCCGCAGCGGCTCCGCCTTGGGATAGGTGATGACTCCGGAAAAGGAAAGAAAAAAACCCAAATCCAGAAAGGCGTGGGCCTCATCCAGGCTGCCACTGAAGCAGTGCATGACCCCGCCGGCCAGCCGAGGCCCGAATTCTCGCAGAATTTCCAAGGTGGCACTAGTGGCTTCCCGAGTATGGATGACCACCGGTTTTTGGAGGCCGCACGCCGCCGGTAAAAGTCCAGGCCGATTTCCCCCACCGCCACCACCTTGGGATGGGCGGCCAGCTTCGCCAACTCCCCCAAGTCGTGGGGGCGCAGGGCCTTGACCCCGTGCGGATGCACCCCTATGCTGGCAAACACTTCTGGATATTTCGTTGCAGTTTGCAACACCTTCTGGCAATTTGTCCGGCTGATGCCCACGTTGATTATCAGTTGCACCCCCTGCTCCCGGGCCCGGGACAGCACAGCCTCCTGGTCCGGCAGCATTTCCGGCTCATCCAGATGGGCGTGGGCATCCGCCAGAAAATATCTGGCGCAGCCGAAGCTTCCTGAATTGGCGCTTGAGGCAGATCTCATATATGGGACCAACTTCTGCCGCCACGGGCTTCATCAGCCGCCGGAGGGCTCATTCTGCCTTTGGCTTGCTGGACGAATTCTCCCTTTAATGGTAAAATAGCTGAAATTTCGCCGGGCTGCAAGGAGAGGCGGTGGTCGCCCGAATAATCGTTTTGCTGCTCTGGTGGGGGTGTTGCCTGGCCACGCCCCTGTCAGCCGGGACCCAGGAATGGACTCACACCCCGCCGCAATGGCACACTTTGGGGCGGGGTCTCATCTTCACCGAGGTCAAAGTCTTTCGCCACGGAGAAGAGGTGGAGACCCTGGCGGTGGTCAAGGTGGACCCGGCCTTCAACGCCTTCCGGGTGTTCCACAGCAAAAAGCCCCGCAGCATCACCGCCTGGCAGACGGAAATCCAGGCCCCGGTGGTTTTCAACGCCAGCTATTTCAATCCCCGGGGCGAACCCGTGGGCTTGGTGGTGGCGGATGGCAAACTCCTGGGGCCCTTGCACAACCGCCGCATGCGGGGCATGTTTGTAGCCGAACCCCGAGGGATGTCCCCGGACCTGCCCCGGGCCACCATCCTGGATTTGGTCTTCGGCCGGATTAATCCCAAAAAACTGCCCTGGACACAAGGAGTGCAGTCCTTCCCGCTGCTGCTGGACTACAAGGGCCGCATCCGGGTAAACAATACCAGCAAGAAGGCCTATCGCACGGTGATCTGCGCCGATCGCAACGGCAACATCCTGATTTTCAACACCGGCCACGAATATTTCACTCTTTATGACTTGGCTCAATTTCTCAAGGCCAGCACCTTTGAAATTGACAGTGCCCTTAACCTGGATGGTGGCAGCGAAGCCCAGATGTACATCAAAACCGAGAATTTTGAATACTTTTCGCCCTCTTCGTGGACCAAACGCCTGGCCGGCCTCCTGAATCAGCAGAAGTTCTTGTTGCCCACGGTGATCGGCGTGTTTCCCCGGAGGGATTAGCGGCGTGGCGTCTTATCTGATTTTGGGAGCCGGAAAGTTCGGACGGCTGGCGGTACAGCGCCTGGCAGCCCGGGACCCGGCGGCCCGCTTCGTCGTGGTAGACCGAAGCCGGGAGGCCCTGGCCAGAGTACCCGGAAACGAAGCCCGGGTCATCAAAATCCAGGCCGAGGTTTCGGCTTTTCTGAGGGAGGAGATGCCGTGCTACGCCTCCTTTGACTGGGTTATTCCCGCAGTGCCGGTACATGTAGCCCTGCTAAGCCTGCTGGGGAATCCAAAGGCTGGCGGGTGGGAATGCCTCAAGGTGCCCGAGGAGCTGGAAAAACTGGCGCCGGTGGCCATCCGCGGCTCTCAGGGAGAACTTTACCTGAGTCGGGCCAGGCATCTTTGCCCGGACGATTGCCCGGAGCCGGAGGATGTCTGCCCCATAAGCGGGGAAAGCCTCAGCCCGGCGTTGTATGAGGTCCTGGCGGCCCTCTCCCTGCCTGGCTATAAGGTGTGGGTGGTCATCTCCCGTCCCCTGGCTCCGGGGGTGGGGGGCTATCCCCCGGAGGAGCTATTGAAGCTGCCCGATGTCTTGCAGGAAACACCCTGCCATTTGCTCATCGCCACGGCCTGCCGGTGTCACGGGGTGGTGCACGCTTTGGGCCGGCGGGAGGGAGGGCTCAAGTGAGCTTCCGATTTCCCGGGGTCAGCGGCGCCTCCCCCCGCATGCGGGAGGCCCTCAATCTTATGGAACTGGTGGCCCCCTCCGACGCCACGGTCCTGCTGCTGGGGGAAACCGGCACCGGCAAGGAGCTGGCGGCCCAGGCCATCCACTTGAACAGCCCCCGCCGGGGTGGCCCTTTTGTGGTGGTCAACTGTGCGGCTATTCCCGAGAATCTCCTGGAGAGCGAACTTTTCGGCCATGAGCGGGGGGCCTTCACCGGGGCCACCGGCAAAAAGGACGGACGCTTTCTGCTGGCTCACCGGGGCACCCTGTTTCTGGATGAAATCGGGGAGTTTTCCCCGGCTCTGCAGGCCAAGATTCTCAGAGTCCTGCAAACTCGGGAATTTGAGCCTCTGGGCAGCAACCGGACCCTGAAGGCGGATGTGCGCATCATTGCAGCCACCAACCGGGACCTGGAAGTCATGGTGCGGGACGGACGCTTTCGGGAGGACCTGTACTACCGCCTGAACGTTTTTCCCATCACCCTGCCTCCCCTGCGGGACCGGGTGGAGGATCTGCCCCAACTGGCCGAGTTCTTTTTGCACCGCTTCCGGGACAAACACCGGCGGCCGGTGCAGTCCCTAGCCCCGGAAGTGCTGCAGGCCTTCCGCAACTACCCTTGGCCGGGCAACATCAGGGAGCTGGAAAATGTCATTGAGCGGGGTGTTATCATGTGCCAGACCGACACCCTCACCCTCAAGGAGCTCCCTCTGGCGCTGCAAAGCTGTGCCGTGGCGATGCCGGGGGAAGAGGCGGGAGAACCCACCCTGATGGAGTTGGAGCGACAGTTAATCCTGCGAACCCTGGAAAAGATGTCCAGAAACCGTCAGCAGGCTGCGGAAGTGCTGGGCATCTCCCTGGATGAGCTCAACCTGAAAATTCGGGCCTATGGCCTGGAGATTTAGGACAGACCGGGAAAATGGGGCCACGCCAAGGCGAAAAAAAGGCGAAAAAACCTCCGAATCAGATAAAAGAAAGGGAATTCTGCCCTCCGGCGCTTCCCTTTAGCGAGGGCTTATGATTTTTCCGCCGCTGGTTTTTCTTCTGATGCTGGCCTTTTTCTTATTGGCCGTCTTTCTTTTGCCCTTTTTGCTGGTGGGCTTGATCGGCGAGGCTTTTATCCGGCTGGGCCTCTCACCCTCCATGATTTTCTGGCTTCTCATCCTCACTCTGGTAGGCAGCCTGGTCAATATCCCCATCTATACCATGGAGAGCCGGGAGGTGGTGACCGAGCCGGTCATTAACTACTTCGGCATGCGGGTGCGCCTGCCCCGGATGACTACCCGCCACCAGACAGTGCTGGCAGTCAACGTCGGGGGCGCCTTGATTCCCATCGGGATTTCCGCCTATCTGCTATTGAAAATGGAATTATGTCTGGGTATCTTGATTACTCTGGGTGTGGTCATCCTGGCGATGAACCGCCTGGCCAAGCCGGTGAAGGGCTTGGGCATTGCGGTGCCTGGGCTGGTGCCGCCACTCCTGGCCGCGCTGGGGGCCTATCTTTTGTGCCCGCCGGAGTTGCGGGCGCCCAGCGCTTATATCGCCAGCACCATGGGCACCCTCATCGGCGCTGACCTCATGAAGCTCAAGGAAATTTCCCGGTTGGGGGCGCCGGTGGCTTCTATCGGCGGCGCCGGTACCTTTGACGCCATTTTTCTGAGTGGGGTTATTGCGGTGCTGCTGAGCTGATCTCCCGGCCACCGCGAGCTTGGACCATGACAGGGGGAAAGGGAACCATGTCCGGAAAGCCGAGTCTTCCCACCTTCAAACAGCTTGCCGCCAAGGGCTGCTGGTTATTACTTGTTCTGATGGTGGTTTGGGCCTCGGGAGCCTGGCGCCCATGGAGAAGCGGCATCAATCCCCATTTCGTGGAGCGCATCAAAGACGGCCAGACCAAAAAGCATGAGATTCTCCTGTGGTTCGGCGATCCCCAGGAGGTAACCCGCACTCCAGAAGGCTTGGTATACAAGTACATCAGCTACAAGGATGTGCCGAAGCTGCCGAGCCGCAGTATTTACAAGGAGCCGAACCCCCAGTCCACCGTCCCCTTTTTCCTGGACGAGAACGGGGATGTCCAGCGGCTCACCCGAAAAACCCAGGGAGAAATTGTGGAAAGCATTCTGACCATCCGCTTCCAACCGGACGGCGAGACGGTCGCCGAGCATAACTATCAGAAGTTTAACGGCACCCCCTAACCATGTCTTTTACTGACTTGGCCCAGGCCGAAGCTTGGGTGTTTGACCTGCAGAAATACGGCATCAAGTTCGGCCTCTCCTCCACCCTGAACCTGTTGTCCCGTTTGGGGATTCGCCACGACCAGGGCCGCTACCTCCACCTGGCGGGCACCAACGGCAAGGGCTCAGTGGGCGCCATGCTCTCGGCCGTGCTTTCCCGGGCCGGCTACCCTGTAGGGCTGTTCACCTCCCCCCACCTGGTGCGCTTCCAGGAGCGCTATCGGCTGGGCGACCGGGACATCCCGGCACCACGGTTGCTGGAGTTAATTAACCGGGTGTATGCGGTGATTGATGCCTCGGAGCCCCCCACCTTCTTTGAATTCGCCACTGCCATGGCCTTCCTCTACTTTTTTCAGGAAAAGGCCGACCCCATCATCCTGGAGACAGGCATGGGGGGGCGGCTGGATGCCACCAATATCGTTACTCCCCTGGTGGCCATCATCACCAACATCTCCATGGACCATCAGGAATTTCTGGGCCACACCTTGCTGGCGGTGGCTGGCGAGAAGGCGGGCATCATCAAACCGGGCACCCCGCTGATCACCGGCGCGGTGCAGGATTTCCACAGCCGGGGCGGCCCCTCGGGACAGTTCTCCTATCTGGGCCGAACCTGGAACTTGCGGCGGCTCCGTCTCAATCTTCCGGGCCGTCATCAATACGGCAACGCCGCCTTGGCTCTGGCGGCCCTGGAGATTTTAGAGCAGCAGGGCTATGAACTGCCGGAAGCCGCCATCCGGGAGGGCTTACAGCAAGTGCGCTGGCCCGGACGCCTGGAGCAGGTGGCCCAGGACCCCCGGGTGCTCCTGGACGGGGCCCACAACCCGGCAGCAGCCGGCCAATTGGCCGCCACCCTGAAGCGCACCCATAAAAACGGCCGGCTTATTCTGGTCTTGGGCATCATGGGGGACAAAGACACGGGGGGTATCATGGGACGTCTGCTGCCCCTGGCTCACATGGTCATCTTCACCCGGCCCCGTTATTTCCGGGCCGCCAAACCGGAAATACTGGCTCAAGAGGCCCGAGCTTACGGGGTGCCCACCCGGGTGGAGCCCCGAGTGGCCGACGCCATCCGGCAGGCCCAAAGAATGGCCGGACCCCGGGACCGCATCGTCATCACCGGTTCCCTCTACACCGTAGGAGAGGCCAAGGAGTATTTCGGCGATTGAGATGGAACTTGACGCGGCGGATGGAAATGCCGGTTGCAGTACCTGCGGTTTGCTCAAAATGGCATGGTGGCTTTTGCTGCCTAAGCTCTCCAGCTTCACCCTGATTCCTGCTCCAGCTTCACCCTGATTCCTGTTGGGAAGGGATTATCATGCGCATTTTTGTGTCCGGTTCCCTGGCCTACGACCGCATCATGGATTTTCCCGGGCGGTTTGCTGACCATATCCTGCCGGAAAAGATCCACATCCTGAAGGCACCGCCGGCAACATCGCTTACAATCTGGCTCTCCTACAGGAACGGCCCCTGATTCTGGCCACCTGGGGCAAGGACTTCGGCCCCTACCGGGAGCGGCTCCAGGACCTGGGGCTTTCCCTGGAGGGCATCCGCCTGATTGAGCAGGAGTTCACCGCCGGGGCCTACATCACCACCGACCTGGCCGACAACCAGATCACCGGCTTCAATCCCGGGGCCATGAAGCACCCCTCGCTTTATCCCTTTGACGGCCTGAACCCCCACTCCTCTCTGGCCATCGTGTCCCCCGGCAATCTGGAGGACATGCTGGCCTACAGCCGGTTTTACAAAGAGAAGGGCGTGCCCTATATCTTTGACCCGGGCCAGTCCATACCCGCCTGGGGCCCGGCGGAGCTTGTGGAAATGGCCACCGGCGCCCTGGTGCTGGATCCCACCGGCGCGGGGGATGCCTATCGGGCCGGCCTCATCAAAGGCCTTTGCCTGAAGCTTCCCTGGGCTACTGCGGCCCAGATGGGTGCCACCATCGCCAGCTTCGCGGTGGAACAGCAGGGCACCCAGGAACACCGCCTGACTCTCCAAGACTTCTGGCAACGTTACCAGGAAAACTTCGGCCCGCCACCGGCGGCAGCAGTGAGTTAATTTTGGGGAGGGGCCAGGGAGCCCAGCCCCTTGCCCTCCTCTCAGGAGCTCTTCACCACAGCATTAATTCAGCTGCTTCCCCTTCCAGAATTTATAAGTTCTATCGGCAGTTTTTTCCTGCCGGGCCCTCCCCTTTTGCCGATTTTTTTGGAAACCGCTTGAAATTTTTTGCCGCACTACTTGAAGATTCCTGACCACCAAAGCCTGGCACAGCCCTTGCTTCCAGAGACCGGCAAAGTTGACTTTGCTGGAGAAGCCATGCAGGCCCATGCTCCTGAGCTGCCCTTGGCCGCGGACCGACAGGCGATACAGCCGACGCCTCCCCGGCAGCCAGCCGCGGACTCTTTTCAGACCCTTTTCCAGGGGCGGTTGGTGGCCCATATCCTGAGTAGGCCGAGACATCCTGCCACTTCCGGGCCGCGTGATATCCGTGAGGCACCCTTAAAGGCAGACAACTTCCTTGCCGGCCGGGCCCAGCGGGCCCCCAAACCCAAGGACCGGCGGCTGCCTCCGGAGCTTCTGCCGCAACTGGCGGTTCTGCTCATCCAGGCCGGCCTGCCGACGGAGCGCGTGCAGGCGCTGCTGTCTGACCCCCGGGTTCAGGAGCAGGGCCTGAGCCTGGCAGAGCTTAAGCGCCTTTGGCAGGAGGCCCGGGGCACGGCGGCAAAACTTTACCAGGCTGCCCCGGTCCAGGGCCAGGCCCTGCCGCCGGTTCTGGTCCACCTTATGGAGGCCCTCCAGCAAAGCCCGGGCGGGACCCTGCCCCTGCCGGCCTCCCGCTGGCCGGAGATTACCGCCAGACTCCTGGCCGCGGGCTTCAGCCCTGATCGGGTGGAGGCTCTGTTGGATTCGCCCCGAGTGCAGGAGAATGGTCTCACCGCCGAGCTTGCCCGGCAGGCTTGGCAGAAGGCAGCTCAAGAACTTGGGGGACAGGGGTCGGCGCCCTCCCCTGAAGCCTGGCTCAAGTTCACCAGCCGGGCTGATTACCAGCAAATATGGGAGCGGCTGCGCCTGCCCCTGGAGGCCTTGCCCGACCTGCGCCTGGCCCTCCTGCAGTTGGGGGCTTCCCCCGAAGTCCTGGCGAGGCTGGAGGAGCAGGCCACCCCTGAGGGCCTGCCGGTAGGACAGGTCTGGCAAGTCATCAAACAATGTCTGGCGGCGAGCGGCAACGACTCCCAGGCCGCTTCGGCCTCCGGAGGACTCACCTACCAGGAGCTGAAGCAATGGCGGCAACTGCTGCTCAAGGCTGGCTTTGCCCCGGAGGTAGTGGACACCCTTTTGGGAAAGCAGCCGCCGGCCAGCCTCCGGGAGCTTCAGGCCCGGCTGGTGGCCTTGGCCCCGACCAATCAGCCGCCTGAGAGCCGGGAGGGCCCCAAGCCCCTGTACCTGCCAGCCGATCTGCGATTCCAGCCCTGGTGGGGGGAAACCGATTCCGAAGCCGGGGTGGGAGCTGATTCCGGAGATAACCAATCTTCCGGCTATGGGAATCTCGAACACCGGATGTCCTCGCCCTCCCCGGCAAACCCGGTGGCTTTCTCCGCTTGGCTGGCCCGGCTGGCGGCTGCCGCCTCCGGTGAT
The DNA here is from genome assembly GCA_019308625.1 of Deltaproteobacteria bacterium. Lineage (GTDB taxonomy): Bacteria > Desulfobacterota > Desulfobaccia > Desulfobaccales > 0-14-0-80-60-11 > DTHB01. Next base: position 19,005 of record JAFDHU010000003.1, on the reverse strand, counting down.
TTTCCCGGGGATTATGGCTGGCTCTGGAGGCCGGAAGTGCGCCAGTCCTTCTGGACCCAACTGGAGGCCGGCCTTCTGGGCAACCTCCGACCGGGGGAAAGTCGCCTGACCCTGTCCCTGGAGCCCCCGCATCTGGGCCAAATTGGACTTCTCCTCCGCTTGCAGGGCAACACCCTGGCGGTCACCGCCACCTTAAGCCGCCCGGAGGTGGCCTACCTGGCCCAAATCGGAGTGGAGCACTTAAGCCAGGCCTTGGCCCGGCACGGTCTGATGCTGAGCCGGTTTGAAGTGCAACTGCCGGAAAGCTGGCCCCTGAGCACCGGCCTCCTGACCGCTGTGGAGAAGGCTTTCGCCAAAAAGGGACAGGGCCCAGACGGCAGAGCCACCCCCCGGCGCCGCCGGGCCGAACCAGTGGACCGCTTTGTGTGATGTCCACCAAGGGGGAGGGCAGGAAGCAAGAATTGGAGTGAGGGCGGAAAAATTTCTTCAAGGAGATGCAAATGACGGAGGGCCTCACTTCGCTGCCCACGTTAGCAGTTGCCAGCGCCGCCCAGGAGGCGCGGTCAGTTCCGGAAGTCATGGGCAAGGAGGATTTTCTGAAGCTCCTGGTCACTCAGCTCCGGTATCAGGATCCCTTGAGCCCGGATGACCCCAAGGAGTTTGTGGCGCAACTGGCCCAGTTCAGCTCCCTGGAGCAGCAGCTCAACGCCAACCAGAACCTGGAGAAAGTCGCCGACCTGGTGCGCTCCCTCCAGAACTCCCTGGGTTTCTCCCAGGGGGTGAATCTCCTGGGCAAAACCGTCAAAGGCACCGGCAACTCCCTGAGCCTAGCCGATGGGGCGGCCGCCCCGGCCTCCTATCAGTTGTCCCGGCCGGCCCGGGAGGTCACTATAACCATCTTCAATGAAGCCGGCCAGCTAGTGCGCACCCTGAACCTGGGCAGCCAGAGTGCCGGGGTGCACCAGTTCGCCTGGGACGGCCGGGACGCCGAAGGCCACACCCTGCCTGACGGCCTCTACCTCTACCGGGTGACCGCCCTGGACAGCCAGGGTCAGGGCATGGAGGTCACCAGTTACTTCACCGGACAGGTGGAGGAGGTTTTCCAGGATGCCCAGGGCGTCAAGCTCAGGGTGGACGGCCGGGAAGTGCCCCTGGACAGCATCGTCTCGGTAAGTCAAACCTCTTAGCCCGGCGCCGGCTCAGGGGAACTGAAGACTTTCACCCGTCTGGCCAGGGGCGGAAGTGATCTAAAGGCAGGTTTAAGGCGTTGTTGCGGATTATTCATCATCTGTCCAGAGGCGGAAGCTCCCCCAGAGCGTGGGTAATCCGGCCCCGGCTTCTGGCAGCAAGCAGGAGGGTAAAACATGTCCTTATCAACGGCCATGTACAGCGGCTTGAGCGGCTTGAACAGCCACGGTGAGGCCATGGGCGTGGTGGGCGACAACATCGCCAATCTCAACACCACCGGGTTCAAATACAGTGCGGTGCACTTTGAAGACCTGCTGGCCCAGTTGGTGTCCACCGGCTCCGGCCCCAGCCAAGTGGGGCGGGGCTCCCGCCTGTCGGAGATCAACACCGTGTGGCAGCAGGGATCCCTGGAGACCAGCGCCGACGACGTGGATGTGGCCATCACCGGCATCGGCTTCCTCATCGTCAAGGACCCTTTGGGGGGCGGCCTCTACTACACCCGGGACGGCAACTTCTCCCTGGACAAGGACGGCTACCTGATCAACGCCCACGGGTACCGGGTGCAGGGCAAGGCCATTGATCCTGTCACCGGCACCCCGGTGGGCGTGGATACGGACATCACCATCACCCAGAACTACTCGGCCCCCCGGGCCACCACCGATGTGGAAATGGTTCTCAACCTGGACGCCAACGCCGCCACCGGAGACACCTACACCTCGGCCATCACCGTGTATGACAGCCTGGGTAACGTGCATACCCTGAACCTGGTATACACTATGGTGGGGGCCAACGAGTGGTCCGTGGGCGGCACCCTGGACGGCACTGACATCACCGCCGACATCACCGACCAGGGCGGGGGCGGGCCCACCAACCTGACTTTCGACACCAACGGCACCATGACTGACGGAGGGCTGTACACCATTGATTTGAGCGCTTTCAATATCGGGACGGTGGACATCTCTTTGCGCAATACCAGCGGCGGCAGCACCACCCAGTATGCCGCCTCTTCGGTGACCAACTACGCCTCCCAGGACGGCTACGGCCCGGGCTTCCTGCAGCGCCTCTCCATCAACAACGAAGGGGTCATCACCGGCCACTACTCCAACGGTCAGGTGCTGCCCCACTATCAGCTTACCCTGGCCCGGTTCAACGCCCCGGGCAAGCTCCGCCGGGAGGGGAGCAATCTTTACTGCGAGACTGAGGATTCCGGGGTGCCCCTCACCGGAGCCCCGGGGACCAACGGTCTGGGGAAAATCAACGCCAACTCCCTGGAGCAGTCCAACGTGGACCTGGGCAACGAGTTTGTCCACATGATTCTGTACCAGCGGGCCTTCCAGGCCAACTCCCGCATCATCACCACCACCGACAGCATGCTGGAGGAGGTGCTGGCCCTGAAGCGGTAAGGCCGTATGAGATTGGGGGAGGAGGCCGTGGGGGAGGGGGCAAGGGGCTAAGCCCCTTGCCCCCTCCCCCACTTATTTGACGGCCCAGAAGATGAGCTGGGGCAGCTTCGCCCCGCCCATGAAGGGGATGGCCGTCCGCACGGTTTCCAGGCGGAGCCGGCGGTAGGCGGGGAACTGCTCCGCCAGCTCCTCCGGGGTGGGGAAATGGTGCACCAGGGTGCCGTCCGGGGTGGCGATGTGAACCAGGGTGCCGGGCTCCAGCTCCACCGTGTCGGGCCGCCGCACCAGCTCGCCGAATTCCCGGGGCGACACAATAATGAACAGGTGGCCGCCGGCCCGCAGCACCCGACGAAACTCCCGGCAATAGGCCTGAAAGGCCCGGGTGTCGCCGTGGTTGATGACATTGATGCTCACTATCAGGTCAAAACAGCCGGGGCGGAAAGGCAGGTGAGCCAGATCAGCCTGAACCAGATGCGGCGGCCGGGGACAGTTCCCGGTTTTGGACCGGACCGCCGGCCAGACCGAGGCCTCCCGGTCCACCCCCACCACCCGGAAGCCTTCCCGGACCAGAGGGCCCAGGTGGCGCCCGGCCCCGCATCCGGCGTCCAGCACCCGCTCCAGGCCCCGGTTGTGGAATTCCGGCAGCAGGGCCGTGACCTCCGGATTGGGGGCCAGGTCCTGCATGTCCGGATCAGCAAAGATTTCACCCCACTCGGGCATAAGGACCGCTCCCCTGAAACCTTCATAACCCGGCGGCCAAGTACCGTCAACCCCGGCGAAAGGGGGGAAATTCCGGCAAAAAGCTTTTGCCCTTGACCGTCCCGCCCACATTTTTGATTATAATCAGTGGGGCTGTCGGTACCCTGAGGCCGCCGCCTGCTCTTTCAGCAATCCACCCTGTGAGGTGCACAATGATCCCCCGATACAGCCGTGAGGCCATGGCCCGCATCTGGAGCGAGGAAAGCAAGTTTGAGAGCTGGCTCAAGGTGGAGCTGGCAGCCCTGGAGGCCTTGGCCGAGGCGGGCCTGATTCCCCCCGAGGTGCCGGAGAAGGCCCGGAGGCTGGCCCGGCTGGACTGCCAGCGCATCCTGGAGATTGAGCAGCAGACCCGCCACGACGTGGCCGCGTTCGTGGACCAGGTGGCCTCCACCCTGGGAGAATACGGCCATTACTTCCACTTCGGCCTCACCTCCTCCGACATCCTGGACACGGCCCTGGCCTTGCGCCTGAGGGACTCGGCGGACCTCCTGCTGGCCGACCTGGATGAGCTGCTAGAAGTGCTCCGGGACCAGGCCTACCGCTACCAGGACCTGGTCATGGCGGGCCGCACCCACGGGGTGCATGCCGAGCCCATCACCCTGGGGCTGAAATTCGCCTTGTGGTTTGCGGAGTTTCAGCGGCAGCGGACGCGGCTGGAGCGGGCCCGGGAAACCGTCAGCGTGGGCAAGCTGTCCGGCGCGGTGGGCACCTTCGCCCACCTGCCGCCCGTGGTGGAAGCCGGGGTCTGCGCCCGGCTGGGGCTCAAGCCCGCGCCCCTCGCCAACCAGATTATCCAGCGGGACCGCCACGCCGAATATCTCACCACCCTGGCCCTGATTGCCGGCAGCATGGAGAAGGTGGCCCTGGAAATCCGCCATCTGCAGCGCACTGAGGTGCGGGAGGCGGAGGAGTTCTTCGCCCCGGGACAAAAAGGCTCCTCGGCCATGCCCCACAAGCGCAACCCCATCCTCAGCGAGAACCTCTGCGGCCTGGCCCGGGTGGTGCGGGCCAACGCCCTGGCGGCCCTGGAAAACCAGGCCCTGTGGCATGAGAGGGACATCAGCCACTCTTCCGTGGAGCGGGTCATCCTGCCGGACAGCAACATCCTGGTGGACTTCATGCTGGCCCGCCTGACCGGGCTCTTGAGGAACCTGGTGGTTTACCCGGAGCAGATGCAGGCCAACCTGCAACTGAGCCGGGGCCTGATCTTCTCCCAGGGCGTGCTGCTGGCCCTGGTGCAGAAGGGCCTGAGCCGGGATGAGGCCTATCGCCTGGTGCAGCGGGCGGCCATGCAGGTGTGGGAGAAAGGCGGCGATTTCGCCGAGGTGGTGGCCCGGGACGAGGACATCGGCAAGTATTTAAGCCAGGCCGAGCTGACCCGGCTGTTTGACCTCAAATACCACCTCCGGCATATGGCCGACCTGTTCCGGCGGGTGTTCGGCGACTGAGGCGGGGGCGGGCGGCGGCGACCTTTCCTTCTCGGGCGTTTCCTGTTCAGGGAGAGGAACCCCGCGCCGGTGCGGCGCATTTTCCCGGAAGCCGGGGATTACGCCAGGGAAAGCTTGATGACGTCCTCCCGGGGGGAGACTTTGTCCAGGCGCACCCGCACGGTATCCCCGGGCTTGAGGTCCAGAGAAGGCGGTACGGTGAGGAAGGCCTCCAGAAGCAAATCGGGAAACAGCACCCGCCAGCGGTTGGGCAGGGGCTCCACCGCCAGGACCTCTTTTTTCTGGCCCACCTGGCCGGCCAGATACTTCAGCAGCCAGTAGCGCAGGCGGCGGGCCTTCAGCAGCCCGGCCCGGCGCATGGCCGGCTCAATGGTCATGAGAATCTTTTCCAGCTCTTCCTGGCTGTAGACGGTGGTGCCGCCGTTCAGGGCGCCCAGAATCTGCCGGTGAATCACCAGGTCCAGGTACCGCCGGATGGGGGAGGTGGCGAAGGTGTATTCCGGCAGGCCCAGGCCCCAGTGGGGCTGCGGGGTGAAGTCCATCACCACCCGGCTGAGCTTTTTGCGGTCCAGCCACAATTTGAGCAGGTCCTTGGGCTCCCGGGTGTCAATGGGCTCCCGGGGCTCGGGCTGGGCCCGGTAGATGGCCGGCAGGCCCCGCTCCGCCAGAAAGCGGGCCGCCAGCCAGTTGGCCAACACCATGGCCTCAGACACCAACTGGTGGCTGACCGTCTCCTGGTCTTCCACTATAACGTGGATGCCCCCCTGATGGTTGAAGGTGACCCAGATTTCCGGGAGCTTCAGTTCATAGCCGCCCTGGGCCAGACGCCGGGCCTTGAGTTTTCGGGTCAGGGCCACCAGGGTGGCCAGGGTCTCGTCCTGCTCGGCCAGAAACTGGTCCACCTCCTGGTAGGTGAGGCGGCGCTTCACTTTGATGCGGCTGGGCAGGATGCGCCAGTCCCGGATGTCCGCCTCCGGGCTCAAGTCCACCAGGAAGCTCAGGGCCAGGCGCTCCTCCTGGGCCACCAGGCTCAAGGTGTTCTCGGAGATCTCCTCGGGAAACATGGGCAGCCGGCGCTCCGGGAGATAAATGGAGGTGCCCCTTTCCTGGGCCTCGGCATCCAGGGCCGCGCCGGGCTCCACCAGGCTGGAGACGTCGGCGATATGAATGCCCAGGCGCCAGCCGTCCTCCAGGGGCTCCAGGCTCAGGGCATCGTCAAAGTCCCGGGTGCGCTCGCCGTCAATGGTGAGGCATTCCAGATGGGTCAGGTCGGCCCGGATGCGGGCGTGGGGATCAGCCATCAGGGTCCGGGCAACCTGCTGGGCTTCATTCTGGGCCTCAGGAGAAAACTCGGTGGGCACCTCCAGGCGGTAGAGGTCCAGATTCTCATCCTCTTCAAACACCCTGAGGCGCACCAGGAGGCGGAAGGCGGCGTCCTCCATAGTCAGGCCGGCCTGCTGCAGGAAGGCCTTGCCCCTCTGATATTCGGGAGCCTCCTCGCCGAGCACCGCCATATCCTTAAGCAGGGCCACCAGGCGCTCCCGCCACGCCGGCTGGGGGATTTCTCCGGTTTCCCAGGCGGCCTTGAGACAGGCCGCGGCCTCTTCCAGTTCCCGGCGGGCCTCCTCCTCCCGGCGGGCCTTTTCCTGGAGAGCGGTCACCACCTCGGGTAAGTTGGGAACCCAGAGGCCATTTTTGTATTTGAAGTAAAACTTGTCTTCATGCAGGGCGCGGCCCATGGCCGCCACCTGGTCGGCAGAAGTCTGCCCCCCGAACCACAGCTCTGCCAGATCCTCCTCGCTGAGGGCCTGGTTTTCCTCAGACAAAAGCTCCCACAGGTCGGCCAGGCGGATGCCGGCCTTGAGAGCCTCGCGTTGGCGAGCCGCTTCCTGCAGGTAATCCAGGCATTGCTGGCGGGAGGCGCCAGCAGGCAGGGCCGGGTGGCCCCGCAGGATGCGCTTGCGGGCCAAGGTGAGTTCCCGGCTGTTCTGGGTGAGGACGTGCAGGCGCTCCCCTTTCAGTTCCAGGACCACCCCGCACAGGACCCTTTTTTCCTCAAAGAATTCGACTAAATAACCCGGTTCCATGATAAAATGCGTGAAAGGTATCAGAATCCCTGGAAAAGTCAAGAAAGGCAAGCCTGTGAGAAGCCGGGAAGCTGTCAGGTCCGCGTCCCTCGCCTCACGGCTATATTGTAAAGCTTTTCCGCCGCGCCCGAAACGGAAAACGGCCTATCCTCCAGGACAGTCTCATGCGTGTGGCCCTCATCTCCGACATCCACAGCAATCTGGAGGCCCTGACCAGCGTACTTCAGCGTCTCAAGCAGGAGAGCGTGGACATTATCCTGAACCTGGGGGATATCGTAGGCTACAACGCCAGCCCCAACGAATGCGTGGAGCTTCTGCAGGACAAGCCAATCCTCAGTCTGGCCGGCAACCACGACCTGGCCGTGCTGGAAGTGAGCCGGGCCCAGCATTTCAATATCATCGCCTATCAGGCCCTGCTGTACTCCCGGGAGCAGCTCCGGCCGGAGTTTCTGGATTTTTTCCGGAATCTGCCCCTCACCCGGCAGGGCCGGGGCTTCCTGGCCTGCCACGGCACTCCCACCAGCCCCGACTCCTACGTGCTGTTTCATTTTCAGGGCAAAAGTGTGCTGAATTACCTGAGGCAGCACCCGGATTTGCGGGTGTGCTTTTTCGGCCATACCCACCGGCGGGCCCTGTGGTGCCGGGATATCCGGGGCAAGGTGGCGCTTTTGCCCATCAAACCCGAAAAGATGGTACTGGACAAGGATTGCCTGTATCTCATCAACCCCGGCAGCGTGGGCCAGCCTCGGGACGGCAACCCCGAGGCGGCTTACGCTATCTTTGATGATGAGGAATTCTCCATCCACTTCAAATCGGTGCCTTATGACATTCGCAGCGCGCAGCAGCGCATCTTGGCGGCCGGCCTGCCGGAGTTCCTGGCGGAAAGGCTGGCCCAGGGCGTCTGATGGGGAGGCGGACATGACCACGTTTCAGAAGGAAGGTATTCTCAAGGACGGCACCCGGGTGGTGCTCCGACCTATGACCCAAGAGGACCGGGATAAGCTCATTGACTTTTTCCGCCGGGTGGAGGAGGCAGACCTGATGTTCCTCCGGGACGATGTCCGGGACCCCGAAATCATTAACAACTGGGTGAACAACATTGATTATCGGCGGGTCTTTCCCCTGCTGGCCGAAGTGGACGGCAAAATTGTAGGGGATGCCACCCTGCACATGCGCAAGGTGGGCTGGAAGCGCCACTTGGGCAACGTCCGGGTGGTGGTGGCCAAAGAGTACCAGAACAAGGGCCTGGCTACCCTGCTCATCAACGAGCTGGTGGAGCTGGCCGGGGAATTCGGCTTGGAGAAGCTGGTGGCCGAATTGTACCTGCAAAATCCCGCCGCCATCGCGGTGTTCAAAAAGGCGGGGTTCTCGGCCAAGGCGGTGTTTGAGGACCTGGTCAAGGACCATGCTGGCCGCAAGGGCGACCTGCTGGTAATGGTGTGCGACGTGCACGGCCGCTAGAGGGTCACCAGCCGCCTGGGGAGGCAGGGCGCGTCTGCCCTGTCAACTGAAGTTTAATAGCAGAAAAGCCATCTTTGCTTCGCCGACCGTTGATTTTCCGGTATAATGACCTCGTCCTGCCGGGATATTCCACCAGCCGCAGGGCCGCGTCAGTCAAGAAAATCCCGGCCGGGCCGATAATCAGGTGAGGGGGCGGCGAAGTCAGAGGATGGCAAGCATGGGTAAGACCGAATTGCTTGGGGCGGCGCACTGGTTCAAGGCTTATGCCGGTTTAATCATCCCCCTGGTTCTGTCCGGCTGGATGGCCTGGGGGGACTTCAAGACCCGCCGCATTCCCAACTACCTCACCTTCGGCACGGCCATCGCCGGGCTGGGCTTCCAGGTGGGGATGCACGGCCTCTCCGGCCTGATCAGTGGCCTGCTGGGCCTGGTGACTGGTTTTGCCCTGTTGATCCTCTTTTATGTCAAGGGCGGCATGGGCGCCGGGGACGTCAAGGCCCTGGCCGCCCTGGGCACCTGGCTGGGTCCGGCCGGGGCCTTTGAACTGTTCATTTACATGGCCATCTCCGGTGGTATCCTATGCGTGGCAGTGCTCTGGTGGCGGGGGCAGCTCCTCTCCAGCCTCACCCAGGGACTGCGCGCCCTGAAGAATTTTTTCTTAAGTTACCTCCTGCTGCGGCCGCATCGCTCCCTGGGCAAACAGCCGGCCGCCAATCCCGCCCCCAAAACCGACGGCATCCCCTATGCCCTGGCTCTGGCCATCGGCATGGCGGTGTTCCTGGCCCGCCACCTTCTGTCCCTGTAGACCGTTTGATCAGGTTTAGACTCCCTCCCAGAAGCAAACGCCTTCCCCGTTTTCTTCCCATCATTGACAGGCAAACCGGCTCCTGTTATAAATTTTTATGGCTAAATGTGGAAAATTTCTTAAAAAGCGACGGAAGCCAGGCCTTAACCTCTCCCCATCATTTGCCTTGTCGTCTTCCTCGGGTCCACAAACTGGAGGAGGGGACAATCAACAGGTCAGAGGGGGGCTGGATTCCTGCCCCGGCTGTTCTTTCGGTCGCTTTTGGGGCCGCCCCTCATTAGGCCAGCGGCCTTGGGAGAGCCGTCATGCTCGTAGTAATGGACAAAGACGCCACCCAGGCGCAGATTGACGCGGTGGTGGCCAAAATTGAGAGCTTGGGTTATGTGGCCCAGCCCATTCCCGGGGGCGAACGGGTGGCTATCGGCATCCTGCGCAATCCCGGCCCGGTGGACCCCGCCCTGTTTCTGGATATGCCGGGAGTAACCCAGGCCATCCCGGTCTCCAAGCCTTACAAACTGGTCAGCCGGGAGATGAAGCGGGAGGATACGGTCATCAGTTTCCCCGGGTTCAAGCTGGGACGAGGTCACTTCGTGGTCATGGCCGGTCCCTGCGCCATTGAAAGCGAGTTCCAGGCCTTAACCATCGCTCGCCTCGTCAAGGCCGCGGGGGCCCAATTCTTCCGAGGCGGGGCCTTTAAGCCCCGTACCTCCCCGTACAGCTACCAGGGCTTGGGAAAAAAAGGGCTGGAAATTCTGAAAAAAGTCCGGGAGGAGACCGGTCTGCTGATCATCACCGAAGCAGTGGATCAGGATTCCCTGAAACTGGTGGAGCAATACGCCGACATCATCCAGATCGGCACCCGGAACATGCAGAACTACACCCTGCTGCGCCGGGCCGGACACTCCGGGAAGCCCGTGCTCCTCAAACGGGGCATGTACGCCACCCTGGATGAGTGGCTTATGGCCGCGGAATACATTATGTCCGAAGGCAACCACCAGGTCATCCTGTGCGAGCGGGGTATCCGGTCCTTCGGGGAACACGCCCGCAATCTGCTGGATTTGGCCATTATTCCTGCGGTGCGCCGGGAATCCCATCTCCCCATCATAGTGGACCCCAGCCATGCCTCCGGCCGCCGGGACCTGGTGCCTCCCCTGGCCCGAGCCGCGGTGGCCGCCGGCTGCGACGGCCTCCTCATCGAAGTCCACCACGAACCAGAAAAGGCCTTGTCCGACGGGGCCCAGTCCCTGTATCCCGACCAGTTCGGCCAGCTCATGCAGGACCTCAAAACCCTGCGGCCGGGGAAATGGTTTTGAGCCCCAAGCCCGATCCAGGAGCCTGGAATTTCGGAGCCAGGTTGCACCCCATCCACCGATGACAGAAAGATCCCTCCGCCTCCACCTGCCTGGCCGGGAGCACCATTACATGGTGCTCATCGCCTCCGGGCTGCGCCTGGAGTTGGGGGAAAAGCTGAGGGCCCTTCGCCTGCCGGAGCGCCTGTTTCTCATCTCCGACCAAAAGGTGGCTCGGCTGTATGGCAGCCAGGTGAAACAAGCCCTGCAGCAGGGCGGCTACCGCCCGGCGCTCCTCACGGTCCCCCCAGGCGAGCGGGCCAAAACCTGGCCGGTAATCCAGCGGCTGGCCCGGGAACTGCTGGCCCAAGGGGCCGACCGCCAGACCTCCCTTGTCGCCCTAGGGGGCGGCGTGGTGGGCGACCTTACCGGCTTTCTGGCCTCCATCTTTCTCCGGGGGGTGCCTTTCATCCAGGTGCCAACCACCCTCCTGGCCATGGTGGACGCTGCCATCGGCGGCAAAACCGCCATCAACCTGCCGGAAGGCAAAAACCTCCTGGGCACCTTCTATCAGCCCCTCCTGGTGCTTACAGACCCGGATTTTCTGGTCACCCTGCCTCACAAAGAATGCCTCAATGGCTTGGCTGAAATCGTCAAGCACGGCTTCATCCGGGACCCGGAGCTGCTGGCCGACCTGGACAGCGCGGGTCTGCGTCTGTTCCGGGATCAGGAGAGGCTCACCGACATCATCCACCGGGCCGCAGCCGTCAAGGCCCGGGTAGTGGCCGCGGATGAACGGGAGGCGGACTTGCGGCGCATCCTCAATTTCGGCCACACCCTGGGCCATGCCCTGGAGGCGGCCTCCCGGTTCCGTCTGCCCCACGGCCAAGCGGTGGCCTGGGGCATGCTGGCGGCCCTGGAGCTCTCCCGCCGTCTCACCGGCCTGCCGGCCGCGGTCGCGGCCTACGGCGGGCGCCTCATCCGCAACCTGGGCTTGGCCCGCCGGCTCCCGGCCCTGAACCCGGAAGCCGTCTTGGCCGCCCTGCCCCTGGACAAAAAGCGCCGGGGCGAACGCCTGGTATTCATTCTGCTGGAAGACCTGGGGAAGCCGGTAATCTATCCCGACGTCCCTCTCCCTCTGGTGGCCGACTGTCTGCAGAACGTTCTGGGCTTGCCGACCTAAGCCCTACATATGGAAAGCAGGCAGTTAAAACGATGGGTGGGACCCAGGGCTATTTTCGGATAAAGGGCCGGTGCCTATCCCCGCAGGGTATTTCCCTTGCATTCTCCCGGAAAATCCGATAGGAATGGCCAGGAGGCATTCCATGAACATCCTGGTAACGTACTACTCTGAAACCGGCAACACCGAGAAGGTGGCCCGGGCCATCTTTGCCCAAATCCAGCAGCCGGAAAAGGAAATCAGCCCCCTGGCCGAGGTGGCGGAGGTGGGCCGGTACGACATTATCTTTTGCGGGTTTCCTATAAAATCCCATAGCGTGCCGGGTAAAACCGCGGCGTTTATCAAGGGCCTTCCGGGCGGGAAAAAAGTGGCCTTTTTTGCCACCCACGGCTCCTACCGGGGCGGCGCCCTGGCGGTGCAGGCCTTCCATCACGCCCTCAGTCTGGCCCCCCACCTCAAGATCCTGGGAACCTTCGGCTGCCGGGGCAAGGTGCCTCCCCAGGTCTTGGAGGAACTCCGGGACAACGCGGAACACCGGGCCTGGGTGGAAGAGGCCCAGACCGCGGGCAACCACCCCAATGAGGAGGATTTGCAGGACGCTGGCAGATGGGCCCGGACCATGATGGACAAGGCCCTGCTGCTCCCCTGAATTAATGCCTGAACAGGCACCGCCGGTCCGACTCGGGCTCGAGCGGCCCAGGATTCGGGGCCGGAGGGAAACTGAAAGCGGCTCCTCCTGAGGGAAACACCTCCCAGAGGAGCCGCCTTGATTTCAAGGCCCATTATTTTGACAGGGGCAAACTGTTAGCCCTAGCAGCAGGCGTTCAGCCTATGAACCGCTCTCCCAGCCGCCACAGCATCCTCCACCGGCTGGCCTGCACCTCCTCGTCGCCAAAGTCCTGCCGCCGCCACAGCACCAGATTCCGCTCCCCCGGAAACACCGGCCAGGGCCGGAAGGGCTTCAGGTCATATTGGCGGATTTTCAGCCAGGTGCGCACATATCCCCGCTGCCGCAGTTGCTGCCGCTGGCAGCCGTGGAGGTCCTCCTGGAGCACCAGCCAAGGCCGCATAGAGCAGATGACCTCCTCCCAGCGGCAATCCGGACACACCCGCTGACAGACCACCACCGCGCAATGGATGCCGGCCAGTTCCTCCACCCAGGTGCCCGGAAACAGTTTTACCGCCTCCCAGAACCGGCGGGGTTTCCCCTGATAATAGCGGGCCAGCAGCTCGGTCATGCTCTCGGGGTCGGTGAACAGGTGGGTGGGGGAGAGGCTGATTTGGGGAACGCAGTCAATGCCCACATAGTAGGTGAGCTTAAGGGCGGTCAGCAGGCGCAGATGGTTGTCAATGCGATTGATTTCGGCGCCGCAGCCCAAACTGACCAGGGAGGTGTGTCCATGCTCCCGCAGAAACGCCAGGGCATCAGCTTCAAGGCTTTGATCCAGGTCCTTGATGGTTGACATAGGGCGCGGAACCTGGCTGTTTGACAACCGCAGTCCGGGGAGGGTGGGTCAGTGGTGCCGGAGGCGAGACTCGAACTCGCACGGGAACGTGTCCCGGGGGATTTTGAGTCCCCTGCGTCTGCCAATTCCACCACTCCGGCACACAAAACATTCTATCTTGGGAATTCAGGGGTTGGCAAGCCTTTTATGGCTGATGGGAACCGAGCCAAATCCGCAAGCTTGGCCGAGGCCGGAGAAAAAAAGGCAGGCTACCCCGGCCCCGAAGCGGAAAAGACTAGCGCCTCCAGCGGTTATGAGTAGCCCGGTAAATGTGGCGGCTGCTCCTGTTCAGTCGACGATGCAGCCGGGCCCGCTCCCAGCGGGTAAAGCGCCCGTCCGCCTTCATGCGGGCCTCGGTGAAGTGAATGCGGGCCTGCTCCCGCTCCAGGAGCCGGAACTCCCAAGGGGTGAGGCAGCCTGAGGCAATCCCTCGATAAATGCGGCTCTGCTGGCGATATTCCCGCCGATCCAGACGAGGGGAGGTGGGTCCCGCCAGAGCCGGCCCACTGCCCAGCACCAGACTTCCAACCACCGCTCCGGCCACCATTAGTTTCTTCCAATTGCCCATCGTTTCTCCCTCCTTTTAAATCAAGGTCTTTTATGCCAAATAACCCGCGGTTCGCCGATTTCCGGCGCGGCCGGCCTGATTTCCCTGATTTCCGGGCAGACTTCCTTGGCGCCGGAAGGCAGTCACATGTCTGAAACAAGCTCAAGGGGCGGCGGCAGCCAGCGGTTAAGGCTGCGGTGCCGAGAGCGGGGAGGTGGGGATGCCTATGACCAAGAAAGGGGAGGCGGGATTTCCTCCCGCCTCCCCTGGAACTCTTAAGAGAGGATAATCAGGCGTCAGCGGCCGGGACGGACCACCGGCACCTCCCGGGGCGGAGTGATGGGTCGGGCAGGGCCGGCAGGGGCCTTTCTTAAGTTCAGGGCCTCTCGGGCCATCTGCCGCCGCAGGCTCATCAGGAACATGAGATACCGGGCCTGCTGCACCGGCGTCAGGATGGCCATCTCCTCCTCCAGTTGACGCTGCTGCAGCCTGAGGGTTTCCCGGCGGCTTCTAATCATTTTGTCCAATAGCGCCTTGACCTGACTCTCCGGCGGCGAGGGCTGGCGCATCACCTGCTGGAGCTGCCGGAAGGCGGTCACCGCCTCCCGCTTGGCCCGTTCCTTCAAGGGCTTGTAGCGGCGGTCAATTTGCAGGAGTTTATCCACGGTGCGCTGATCCACCCTCAGGACCGGCCCCAGTTTCTGGCGCTTGACCTCCTCCTGATAGCGGGCCATGACGTTGGGATTATCAAAGGCCGGAGCCGCCCCGGCCAGCACAGTCAGCACAAACACCACAATCACAGGAAAAATCCAAAGCCGCATGCTGCCTTATCTCCTTGAGGACAGGTTCTTGAGCAACGCCTGCCGTTCCTGGGGGGACAGATCGGCCATCACTGCCTCCACGTCCCAACTGGGCACGTCCCCGGCCCAGAGGCCGTCGTTCAAGCCCACATAAATCACCTGTTCCGGAACCGGGCCGGTATCGGGGGCAGGCTCCAAACTCACGGTCTGAACCTGATCAGCTCCGGCAGCCCCAAAGCGGCCCTCTCCTCGGGCAGGGGCAGGGGCAGAGGCAGGGGCCTCCCGGGCCAACTGGGGCTGTGGGACGGAGGCCGCCGGCGCGGCCGGCTTCGGGGCCTCTGCCAGGCGGGGGGTCTGCCCGGGCAGCTGGAAGTTAGCCAGATAGGAGACAAACAGGAGCAGGACAGCCAAGGCGGAGGCTCCCAGCAGATAAGGCAGCCGGGGGCGCCGGGGCTCCGGCTCCGGGGTCCGCTGGTTGACCTGGGCCAGCTTCAGGTGCAGCTCCCGGTCAAAGGCCTCCCAGAAGCCGGGCTCCGGTTCGGGCAAAGGATGCTCCCGCCAAGTCCGGACCACTTCCCGAAGTTCGGCCAGCTCCGCCCGACAGTCAGGGCAGACCCGGAGATGCGCCTCCAGGCGCCGCCGCCAGAAAGGGGACAGCTCACCGTCGGGGTAGTCGGGCAGCCACCTTCGCATTAGAACGCACCGCCACTTCATCCTCGTCCTCACCTTTTAAGTGCTTTTTCAAAGTCTTGAGAGCCTGACAGTAGTTGACTCGGGCCGCGCCGGCGGTGCCCCCCAGCACCTGGCTGATCTCCTCGTAGGAGAAGCCTTGCTCCAGCTTGAGGGTGATCACCGCCCGCTGTTTGGGGGGCAGCTTCTCCAAGGCCTGATAGAGCCGCTCCCGATCCTGCTTGGCCGCCAAATCGGCTTCCGGGGAGTCTTCCCCCACCAGCTTCATGTCCCGGGTGTCCATCGGATCGCCGTATTTTTTCCTGGTTTTTAAAAAGTTATAGCACTGATTGATGGCGATGCGGAACAGCCAGGTACGGAACTGGGATTGCTGCTTGAACCCCCGGATATGGATAAAGGCCTGGAGCAAGGCCTGCTGCGTTACATCCTTGGCCTCCTCCGGGTCCATCACCAGGCGGCAGGCCAGCCCGTAAATCTCCCGCTGATACCTTTTTACCAGTTCCTCGAAGGCCGTGAGGTCACCCTGCTGCGCCCGGGCCACGAGGTGAGGGTCAGTCATGTTTGGTCCCCACCGGCTTCACTTATTTAGACCTGACCAAATTGTAAACGTTAAACGGTCTTTTTCTCATTTTGAGAGAAAAAAATTTCCCGCTGCAACCGGCCCTTCCTGGGCGCTTGGGGTATATGTGCCTGCAGCCCTTTCCGGAGAGTATCGAATCTTAGCTTCTTATGGGTACAGGCGGTCCAGAAGACGGGGGAAGGGGATGGCCTCCCGGACGTGCTTCAGGCCGCAGAGCCAGGCCACGGTGCGCTCAATCCCCAGTCCGAAGCCGCTGTGGGGCACGCTGCCGTAGCGGCGCAAATCCAGATACCACTCAAAGGGTTCCCGGGGCAGGCCGTATTCCTGGAGGCGCGCCAGCAAGACCTCCAGATCAGCCACCCGCTGGGAGCCGCCGATGATTTCCCCGTAGCCCTCGGGGGCCAGCATATCCACGCACAGGGCCAGCTCCGGGTTCTCCGGGTCGGCCTCCATGTAGAAGGCCTTGGCCCGCCGGGGGTAGCGGTGCACTATGACCGGGGCGGCAAACATCCGGGAAAGGAGGGTCTCCTCGTCGCCCCCGAAATCCTCCCCCCACTCCATCTTCATTCCCTGTTCCTTAAGACGGGCCACCGCCTCGGTGTAGCTCAGACGGGGAAAGGGCTTGGTAACAGCTTTAAGCGGGGCGGTGTCCCTTTCCAGCAGGGCCAGTTCCTCCTCCCGGTGGGCCAGCACCCGGGCCACGATATAACTTACCAGCTCCTCCGTCAGGGCCAGCAGGTCCTCCAGGGTGTAGAAGGCGGCTTCGGCCTCCACCATCCAGAACTCCGTCAGGTGGCGCCGGGTCTTGGACTTTTCGGCCCGGAAGGTGGGCCCGAAGCAGTATACCCGGCCCAGGGCCATGGCCGCGGCCTCCAGGTAGAGCTGGCCGCTCTGGGAGAGATAAGCCTTGCCCCGGCCCAGGTAGTCGGTCTCAAACAGGCTGGTAGTGCCCTCACAGGCGGTGGGCGTCAGGATGGGGGTGTCAATCAGGACAAAGTCCCTCTCATGAAAGAAGTCCCGGCAGGCCCGACACACCTCATCCCGCACCCGCAGGATGGCCTGCTGCCGCGGGGACCGGAGCCACAGGTGGCGGTGGTCCATGAGGAAGCCCACCCCGTGCTCCTTGGGCTGGATGGGGTATTCCTGGGCGATGTGGATGAGTTGTAAGCCGGAGACCTCCAGTTCAAAGCCCCCTGGGGCCCGGGGCTCGGCCTTCACCCTGCCTGTAAGAGTCAGAGAGGACTCCAGGGTCAGCTCCTCAAAGGCGGCGAAATCCTCCTCCGGCAGGTGGCCTTTGATGAGCACCCCCTGGGCTATCCCGGTGCCGTCCCGCAGCACCACGAAGCGGATTTTGCCGCTGGACCTGAGATGCACCGCCCAGCCCCGCAGAGTCACCACCTGTCCCACATGCTCCCTGAGGCGGGCAATGGTCGCCACCGGTGAGGTCTGAATCATTTTCGGCCGGTCCAAGTCGCGTCTGACGTTGTTTTTCAGGCGGGCCTACAGCATGATCTTGATATGGGCCTTGTCCCTGAGGGTCTTGAGATATTCGGAGAACTTCTGGCTCATTTTCCGGCGCAGCAAAAACTTATTGATTTCCGGCTTGGCTTCTTCATAGGACTTGGGCCTGCCGGAGCGGCGCTCCACCAGCCTGACCAACTGAAAGCCCTGGGGCGTTTCAATGGAGCCCATTTCCCCGGGCTTGAGAGTGCGCAGAAACTCTGCCAGCCTGGGGGCCAAATCGGACTCCGAAATGAAGCCCAGGTCCTGCAGAGGCAGGGAGTACCTGTTTCTGAGCTCTTCCAGGGACACTCCCCGGCGGTACTCCTTAAGGATCATCTCTTCCCGTTGCCGGATTTGGTCCTTCTGGGCCTGGTCGGCCCCAGGGGGGTAAAATATAGGGATAATCTGCAGATGCACCAGGCTGCCGGTGGCCTTGGGATACTCCTGCTCATAAAACCGGTGCATCTCCTCCTCGGTGACCGTGACTTTGGCCCCCACGGTCACCACCATGAGCCGGTCCATCAGAATCTGGTCTTTGATTTTCTGTTTCATTTCGTTCAGGCTCAGTCCGGCTTTGGCCAAAGCCTGGGCCAAGGCGGCGTCATCGGGGATATGGTTCTGCCGCTTGAAGGCTTCCATGGCCTGATTCAGCTCCTCTTCGGTGACGCTGATGCCCCGGCGCTTGGCCTCGGCCTGGGCCAGCTTTTGGTCAATCAGGCTCTCCAGCATGCGGCGCTGCAGGGCCCGATCACTCTCAAACCGGGCGGCCAGCTCCGGTTGAGCTTGAATGGACTTGGCCATCATCTCCAGCTCAGACAAGCTGATGACCTCGTCATTGACCACCGCCACCACCCGATCCACCACCTTGGCGGCGGCTGCCTGACCCCAGACCAATATCAGCAGAAGGACCCAAACGAAAATGCCGCCGAGACTGTCTTTTTGGCCCGTGCCCGTCATTTTGCCCTCTTCAGTCCCCCTTAACAAAACTCTCCACTTCTTTCAAGCAGTTTGTCAGCCGATCCCAGGGTGAGCCGGAGGCCGGCAGTGCCAGCC
The DNA here is from genome assembly GCA_019308625.1 of Deltaproteobacteria bacterium. Taxonomy (GTDB): domain Bacteria; phylum Desulfobacterota; class Desulfobaccia; order Desulfobaccales; family 0-14-0-80-60-11; genus DTHB01. The sequence continues at coordinate 707 of JAFDHU010000003.1, read as the reverse complement.
GCAGGCTCTGATCCGGCGCCAGGCGGATGCTCCGGGGGCGCTCCTGCACCAGCTTGAGCAGGCGCTTCACGTCCAGTCGGTCAGGGTCGGCGAACTGCAGCACCGCGAAACTGTCCTGCATATCCAGCCGCTTGATGCCCAGGCGGCGCAGGGTGTGCTTGAGGCGCACCACCTGCAGGAGATCCCGGGCCTCCGAAGGTAGAGGGCCGAAGCGGTCCAGAAGTTCCTCTTCCAGTTCGTCCACCATCTCGGGGGTCAGCCGGCCGGAGAGGCGCCGGTACAGGGCCAGGCGCTGCTGAATGTCCGGCACATACTCCTCGGGCAAATAAGCAGCCACCGGCAGACGGATTTCCGGCTCCGGGGTCAGGTCCTCCGGGGCCTCCCCCTTGAATTCCCGGATGGCCTGCTCCAGAAGCTGCAAATAGAGTTCATAGCCCACATCCGCCAGATGCCCGGACTGGGCCTGTCCCAGGAGATTGCCGGCCCCCCGGATCTGCAGATCGTGGAAGGCAATCTTGAAGCCACTGCCCAGTTCGGTGAACTCCATCAGGGCTTTCAGCCGCTTCTGGGCCTCGGTGGACAGACCGGCTGCCTCGGGCACCAGCAGATAGGCGTAGGCCTGGGCCCGGCTGCGGCCCACCCGCCCCCGGAGCTGGTATAGCTGGGCCAGCCCCAGGGCATGGGCCCGGTTGATGATAATGGTGTTG
>JAFDHU010000143.1 GCA_019308625.1 Deltaproteobacteria bacterium | reverse complement strand
CGGGCGAAACTGACCAGATCCGTGGCGGCCCCGGACACCGGCGTCTGGTCAATCTTGAAGTCCCCGGAGTGCACGATGACCCCCTGGGGGGTGCGGACCGCCAGCCCCACCCCGTCCACGATAGAATGGGACACATTGATGCATTCAAAGACAAAAGGGCCCAAAGGAAGAGGAACTCCGGGGGAGATTTCCTTCAGCTCCGCCGCGTCCAGGAGTCGGTGCTCCCGGAGCTTTTCCCGCACCAGGGCCAGAGTCAGGGGGGTGCCGTAAACCGGCACGGAGAATTCCCGGAGCAGAAAGGGCAGGGCGCCGATGTGGTCTTCATGGCCGTGAGTAAGGACAATCGCGGTCACCTTGTCCCGGCGCTCCCGCAGATAGGAAAAATCGGGGATGACGATGTCGATCCCCAGCATATGGTCTTCCGGGAACATAAGGCCCGCGTCCACCACCACCAGACAGTCGGCGGTCTCCAAGGTCATGAGGTTGAGGCCGATTTCCCCCAGGCCCCCCAGAAAGGTCAGATCAACCCAGTTTTCCGTAGACTCCTCCTTCACTGATGCGGGTAGTCGGGATTGAAATGTGCGGCAATGGCCTGGCGCACCGCCTCCATAAGCTCCTCCTTGGTCTGAAAGCGGGCCGGGTCCAGGGGCGGGGTGATCACCACCTGGACCGGTCCGGGCTTGAGGCGCAGCGCTCCCCGGGGCTGAATGGCCATGGTGCCGTTGATGGCCACCGGCACCACTGGCTTGCCGGCCTTAAGGGCCATGACAAACACCCCTTTTTTGAAGGGCAGCAGCTCCCGGCTGACCGCCCGGGTGCCTTCCGGAAATATAATTATGGAAAAGCCGGCCCGAACTTTGTCCACCGCAGCGTTCAGGCTTTTGATGGCTTCCTGGCGGTTGGACCGGTCAATAGGGATGGAGCCGGCCCGAGCCAAGGCCTGGCCGAAGATGGGGATGCGGAACAGGGATTTCTTGGCCACCCAAAGGAAGTGACCCGGCAGCACCGCCAGCAGCACGAAGATGTCAAACTGGCTGCGGTGGTTGGCGGCGAATACGTAGGTTTCGCCCGGCTTCAGGCACTCCCGGCCCTCTACCCTGACGTCAATGCGGCACAGACGCAGAAGCGCCTTTCCCCACAGGCACCCCAAAATCCTCAGGTAGCGCCCCGAGGAGTCCACCAGACTCAGGCCCAAAGCGGTGAGCCCGCCGTAGAGCGTAAGCAGCACCAGCCAGAAATGAAACCACAAGCCCCAGGCCAGCCAGAGGCCTCTCCGCTCCTCGGACATAGCATATCATTACCTGGAAAAAAAAGGGTCGTCAACCATAGGGCTGAGCCTCTTTGGGGATTCTGGTGTATACTGGGGCCGGGATTAGGTGTCTAAACCGACTAAGAGGTTTCGGGTTTGCCGACATGGCCATACCCCGTCTCACCCGGGCCGAATTTGTCCTGAGCGTCCACCGGGCCGAGCAACTCCCACCGCCCCGCCTGCCGGAGATCGCCTTCCTGGGCCGGTCCAATGTGGGCAAGTCCTCTCTGATCAATGCCCTGTTGGGGCGCCACCGCTTGGTGCGGGTGAGCTCCACGCCCGGGTGCACCCGGGCCCTCAATTTTTACCGCATCAATAACCGGTGGCACTTTGTGGACCTGCCGGGGTTCGGCTATGCCAAAGTGCCCCGCAAGCTGCAGGCCATCTGGGGCCGCCTGATCATGGCCTACCTGAAAGGCCGGGAGAATCTGCGGGGGGTGGTGTTTCTCCAGGATCCCCGCCGCCTGCCGGGAGAGGAGGAGCTGTTTCTGTGGGAGCAGTTGCTTGCCCGGGGCCGGACGGTGATTCCGGTGCTCACCAAGGCGGACAAACTGAAGCGGGGGGAGCGCAGCCGGGCTTTGCGCCGCATGGCCGAAGTCCTAGCCCCTTTTGGGGTGAGGGAGGAGGATTTCCTGTGGTTTTCCGCCGTTACCCATGAAGGCCGGGACAGACTCTGGCGCCGGATGCGGCAATGCCTGGAAGGCTGAAGAGCCGCTTGGTTGGGGCCGGTTTATTGAGGAGCTGAATTTTTATTGTCTCTTCCGGGGCCGGCCCGGCTCGGAGGAACTCACCTCGTCAAACAGCTCCGGCGGGGCTCCAGCTTAAACACGCCCTCCGGGGTGAGCTTGGCCCTGAAGCCCAGGTGGGGCAGGAACTCAGTGAGACTCCGGCCCAGGAGCAGTTCCACGGCCGCGGTGGTCAGTCCCCATTCCCGGGTGAGCACCTCCCGCAGGTGATGGTCAAAGTGGAGGGCCTCAAACAGGAAGCCGCCGGCTTCCTCCTCTCCGGCGGCCAGGCGGGTCAAGGTTTGCCGCACCTTCACCCGGTCGCAGCGCTCCTGATGCGCGGTGATGAGGTCCCAGACCTCCGGGATTTGCCGGAACAGGTGGCCCCGGTGTAAAAACTCCTCCGGCTCGGGCTCCGGCGGCGGCTCCCCCCAACACTGCTGCCGGCGGCAGTGTTCCGGGCGTTGCTCGTAAATACGACACCTCCTTTGAGCTGCCTGGTAAAACCAGCACTGGCGGGTCCCGGGAACCTCCCGGACCTTCAGGCGCTCTTCTTGGAGAAAGATGGGTTTGCCCTCCGGGGAGATGGCTACGTCGCCTACTGGCATGGCATAGACTTCGTTCCAGGTCAACACCTCTTGCTGCAGCAGGGGCAGGTCAGCCACCAGCAGGGTGGGGCTGGAGTTTTCGCAGCATTCGCCGCAGCGCAGGCAGACCTCCCGGGTGGCCTCCAGCTCCCGCCGGGCCGTTTCCACCAAGCGCCGCCAGGCCGCGGCCCGGCCTGCCGGGGGAAGCACATTCCACTGCCCGAAAATGTCCTGATAGCCCGCGGCGTCCTCAATCCGACGGCGCAGCAGACGGAAGCGACCGCTGCCTTTGACCGCTGGCGAGACTTCTGTCAGGTATTCCTCCCACAGGGAGGCCATCACCTCCCGGGGCCCCCGGGCCAGGGCCTCCCAGGGGTCGGTGCGGATTTTGCCGGTGAATTTTTTCGGTCTCATTGAAGACGTCCATGTTCCGGTTTCTGCCGCCCAGGCATTTCTTTAAGCATATCCGAAAACGGAAAACTGAAAAACTGCTACCGGGCCTGCCGGATAAAATTCACCAGGCCCAGAGTCAGCTCCATCATGGCCTCAAAATCCAGGGTTTCCAGGCGGTCCCCCGGGGTGTGGTAGTTAGGGTTGCGCATGAAGGCCGTATCGGTGAGCATCACCGCGGGATAGCCCCGGTCCCAGAAATTGGCATGATCGCTCAGGCGCACTTCTGGCAGCAGAAATCCTCCCAGCGGCACCGCCAGGGTGGCCACCGGCAGGCGGCAACCCTCCCGCAGGGCCCGCTCCAGAACTTGCATGAGAGGTTTGGAGCGCCGGTCGCTGATCAGGCCGATAAAGTTGCCGGTAGTGGAGTAACCCATGAATTTCAGGCTCAGGGGAATGCTCTGGCTGTGAGGGGCCTGGGTATAGTAGCCCACGCTCTCCAGGCACAGCATGCCCAAGATCCGGTGTCCCTCCTTTTTGGCCCGGCGGGCATAAATGCGGCTGCCCATATAAGGGGTATGGAACACCGGCGGCTCCTCGGTGGTGAAGCCCGCGAACACCCAGGGCCGGGGCGGCGCTGCCTGCCGGGCCAGACGGGCGGCCTCCAGCAGCACGGCCACCCCGCTGGCGTTGTCGTCGGCCCCGGGGCTCCCGGCCACGGTGTCAAAGTGGGCCCCCAGGAGGTAGTAGCCTTTCGGATCCGGCTCGCCGGCCAGCACGTTGGCCACCTCCTGGCGCATGCAGATGAAGGTCTGACGCCGGGGTTGATAGCCCATCTCCTCAAAGCAGCGAAAAACATAATCCTCCGCGGCCTTGAGGGCTGCGGGCCGGTAAACGGACCGGTCCCCGATGGTCTGGCTGAGATGACTCACATGGTCCCTTAGTCTGGTGCGGATTTCCTCCCGGTCCATGACACTCCCTTGCCTGGGCAGGTTTAAAAGCAAAAAAAGCAGCCCGGCCGCGCCGCCAAGAAGCGCCACGACTACCAGGCACTGCCGGATAACCCGAGTCCTGGCCCCTCCCCCAAAACAAACAGATTCGATAAGTCAACCCCTGGTTCGCCGGCCGCCGTAGTTGGGAAAATGGCACAGGAGGTCGGCCTTGAGGGCCAGGGCGTTTTCATAGCGCTCCTCCACCTTCTTCCTCAGGCATTTCATGATAATGGCCTCCAGTTCCGGCGAAAGAGAGGGATTACGCTGGCGGGGCGGCACCGGCTCCTGCTCCAGAATCTGGTCAATGAGCAGCTTCTCCACTTCGCTGTAGAAGGGGAGTTCCCCGGTGTACAGAAGGTACATCAGCACCCCGATGGCCCAGATGTCGCTGCGGCGCTCGCTTCGGCCCAGAATCTGCTCCGGAGCCATAAAGGGCCGGGAGCCTATCATGGTGGCGCTGACGTCCCGGTCTGCAAGGAGCTTGGCGGCCCCGAAGTCCAGGAGCTTGAGGGTGCCGTCAGGCTGGATGATGATATTGCCCGGCTTGATGTCCCGGTGCATGATGCGGTGGGCATGGGCGTGGGCCACCACGTCAAT
>JAFDHU010000142.1 GCA_019308625.1 Deltaproteobacteria bacterium | reverse complement strand
GGCATTTCTAGGCTTGGCCGGTCAGGGCCAACAGGCCCCGCATGCTGTCCCGCATGTAGTCTGCCTGGGAGGACAACTCCTGGGAGGCGGAACTGGACTCTTGGGCGCTGGCGGCATTCTGCTGGGTCACCCGGTGGATGTCGGCCATGATCTGATTGAGCTGGTCGATTTTTTGGGCCTGCTTCCGGCTGGCCTCGCTGATGACGGCAAACAGCTCGCTCACCTTTTTGGCGTCATCCCCCATGCGGTAGAATTCCTCCAGGGATTTTTGCACCAGTTCGTGTCCTTCCCGGATGGCCTGGAGGCTTTCGCCGATGAGCTGCTCCGTCTCCTTGGCGCTGGCCGCGGACCTTTGGGCCAGGTGCCGCACTTCTTCGGCCACCACCGCAAACCCCGACCCGGCTTCGCCTGCCCGGGCGGCTTCCACTGCGGCATTCAGGGCCAGCAGATTGGTCTGAAAGGCGATTTCGTCAATGGTCCGGATGATTTTGGCGGTCTTCTCCCCGGTGGCAGAAATGCGGTCAATACACTCCTTGGTACTCCGCAGCAGTTTGTGGCTGCTCTTCATGCTGGCCCGGGAGTTGTCCACCAGCCGGGCCGCCTCCGCGGTATCAGCCGCGTTGCGGTGCACCATGTCGGACATTTGGGTCATGGCCGCGGCGGCCTCCTCCAGGGAGGCGGCCTGGGCCACCGCGCCCTGGGCCAACTGCTGGCTGGCCGAAGCCACCTGCATGGATGCCGCCGCCATCTGATCCGAGCTTCCCAGAAGCTCTTCCTGCAGGATCCTGAAGGACCGGCTTATGACCCGAAGGGTGCACCAGCTTCCCAGGGCAACCATACCGAGGCCAACAGCAAAAAATGCCAGGCCTGCCCTCGGGCAGAGGATAGAGCCCCAAATACCAACCCCTAAGGCCAGCAGCCCGGTAAGGCCCATCCCGCCCCACAACTGCCACTTGATGGATACTTTCATCGCTTCCTCGCGCCAGCATGGTTGTCCCAACTGGGGGTTATCTGGTTCAATCGGCGGGTTTGGGAAAATACTTTAGAAAGAATTTAAAAAAATAAGGAGGGCTGCCCGCCCGCGGCGTCGCCACCCGGGGAACAATGTCCCAAGCCAGCACTGGCAGTACGCCCTGAGAGAAAGGGGAGAAGACGGGAAACGCTTAGGCCATTACTCTTCGGGTTCGTCCAGGCTTACGGCTCCGGACTTTTTCAAGGCCGCCACCCCCCCCTGCAGATTGTAGGCCCGGGTGATGCCGGCGGCCTGCAACTGCCGCAAGGCCTCATAGGAGCGCACCCCGGAGTTACACACCACCAGGAGGTCTTTGTCCCGGGGGACTTCCTCCAGACGGTCATTCAGGGTTTCCTGGGGGATGTTGAGCCATCGCGGTCCGAAGCGCTCCAGGAAGGGCCGGGCATTGGCCGGGGCCCGGACATCCAGGCACAGGACGTCTGCCGCGCCTCCCAAAAAGTCCCGCCTGAAATCCTCCACTTCCGCGGTCTGGTTGTAGCCGTCCAGAATATTCTCGGCCGTGTTGGCCAGGGCGTTGACGATATCCATGGCCGCGGCGAAGGGCGGGGCATAGGCTACCTCCAGGTTGGACAAGTCCACCACGGTGCCGCCGTGCTGCAGGAGCGCGGCGATGCTGTCAATGCGCCCCACCAGGGCGTCGCCATTGCTGGCCAGTCCCTGGACCCCCAGGAGGCGCCGGGTGCGCCGGTCGCACACCAGGGTGAGGTACAGGAGGTCCTGGGTGTGATAGAAGTGGGCCCGGTCGGATTGCACCACCAGGGCCTGCACCGCGTCAAACCCCTCCTGCCGGGCCGCGGCCAGGGACAGGCCAGCACCGGCCAAGGCCAGGTCAAACACCTTGAGGGCAAAGGAACCCACTATGCCAGGAAACGTGGCCCGCCCTCCGGCCACGTTGGTACCGATGACCCGGCCCTGGCGGTTGGCCAGAGAGCCGGAGGGAAAATACACCGGTTTGCCGCTGAGGAGATGGTGGTTCTCAATGCAATCGCCGCCGGCGTAGATATCCGGGTCCGAAGTCTGGAGGTATTCATTGACCGCAATACCTCCCAGGGGACCCAGGCGCAGGCCGGCCTCCCGGGCCAGGTCAGCGTTGGGCTCCACCCCCACCGCGGTGATGACCAAGTCGGCGGGCAGCTCCCGGGCCGAGGTAATGACTTTCAAAGCCCCCTCCTCCTGCCCTTCCCGGATTTCTTGGACCTTCTCGGACAGATACAGATTGACCCCTTTTTCCTGCAGGTGCTGGACCACCATCTGGGCTAACCCCGGGTCCAGCACTCCCGGCAGCACCTGAGGGCAGATTTCCACCAGGGAAGTCTCTATGCCCCACAGGTCGGTGAACGCTTCCGCCATTTCCAACCCGATGGCCCCGGCGCCGATAATCACCGCCCGCTCCACCTGTCCCCGGGAAATCTTTTCCCGGATGAAGACGGCGTGGTCCAGGTTGGCTACCGGCGTCACCCCAGGAAGCTCAATGCCCGGCAGGGCCAAGCGGCGGGGGCGGCTGCCCGTGGCCAGCACCAGTTTGTTGTAGGGCAGGTCCTCTTCCCGGCCAGAGACCAGGTCCCGCAGGCGCACGACCTTGGCCTGGCGGTCCACCGCCAGGGCCCGGGTGCGGGTGCGGACCCGGACGCCCTTGGCGTTCTCAAAAAATTCCGGGGTGCGCAGCATGTGGAAGCTGGTGGTCATAAGTTCCTTGATATCGCTCAAGTCCCCGGAAATGTAATAGGGGATGCCGCAGCCGCCATAGGAGATGTACTCCTGCTGGTCCACCAGGATGACCTCAAAATCGGGGCGCAGGCGTTTAATGCGGCAGGCCGCCTTGGGCCCCAGGGCCACCGCGCCGATGATGACCACCCGTGTCTTGTCGCTCATTTCCAGACTCGCCCGAATTCAGGTGTTGAGTTATTACTTGTAGCCTAAAACTGACTGATTTCTTGTCATTCTGAGGCCCTGTGAGGCCGAAGAATCCAGACCCTTCGCTTATGCTCCGGCTGACAAACTGCCCGACTTCAGTGGTCAAGGCTGCCAGGCTACTCCTCGCTTTCCTCCTCCACCTTCTCGGCAGCTTCGGGAGCTGCGGGCACCTCCTCCGCTTCGGCCACCTCCTCCACCGGCACTACTGCCGGAGCCGTGGCACTGACGATCACTTCATCCGGATCCTCCAGAATTTCCAGGCCAGGGGGCACTTGCAGGTCCCGCACATGGATGCTGTCGCCGACGTCCTTCAGGGAGGAAATGTCCACTACCAGGCGCTCCGGCAGGTCCTGGGGCAGGCATTCCACCTCCAGCTCGGTGAGGCCCTCCACCAGGATGGCGTCAAATTCCTTGACTGCCGGCGCGGTGCCCGTCAATTCAACCTCCACCGTGGTCCGCAGCTTCTCCGTAAGGGACACGGCCTGCAGATCCAGGTGCAGCAGCCGGGGCTTGATGGGGTCCCGCTGCTCTTCCCGGATCAGGGCCAGGTACTCGTTGCCGTCCAGCTCCACCGACACCAGACTGTGGTGGTGGAGGCGGGACAGCTTCAGCCAGGTGTCGTGGGCATCCAACTGAATGGGAATGGAGCCGAGGTGTTGGCCGTACAACACCGCTGGCAGCTTTCCGGCCCGGCGCAGGGCCCCCACTTTTTTGCCCAGCACCTCCCGCTTGGTGGCTTTTAACACTACTCTTTCCATACATCACTCCTTGGCAACCCTCCCCCGGCAGCCAGCCTTAAGAGACTTCGCCGAAGTTCAGTGAGGGTGCTGATCATTCAAGTATGGCACCTCTCCCCGGAGAAAACCCCGCTTTCGGAAACCGGCCGGTCTTGCGGTAGCAGGAAGCGCCCCGGCCGCAGGTTTCCCCCGGCTCAAACAGCCGGTGGCTTCCTGATTTGGCGATTCCTGCGGCAGCCGCCGAAATAAAGGCTTGAGTTCCGGCGGGCCCCAACCTGCAACCAGGCGGGCACCGCGGCCCACCGCAGCCGCCTAAGATTTATAAAGAAATCAGGAGGGCTTAGCAACCCTTAATCCCCCAGGGGCGCAAAAACTCCCCTGAAACCAAGGCTTAAGGGCTGCTTCGGAGGCTCAGGTTCGGCCTTTGTAAGCTTTCTCAGGAAAAGCGGGCCGGCACCCGGCGCAGTTCCTTGCTGAAGGCGGGGGGACAGGGCAAATTCCAGCCGCCGCGGCGGGCCCCCCGGAGCCGCCCCAGGCTTCAGGCCGATATTTGGAGGTCTTATTCCTTCCGAAGGAGCATCAGATAATTGTAGGGCCCCACTTCTTCCACCTTCCCGGGCTGAAAGCCATAAGGGGCCGCCAGGAGTTGCACTTCTTCCGGGGCCAGGCGAATATGCCGGGGCGGCCCGGGCGGGCCTGCCGCCTTCTTGAACTCCACCACCGCCAGGACCCCTCCGGGCTTCAGCAGGCGAGCCGTCTCAGCCAGGGCCTTGGCGGCGCGGCCAGCCTCCGCCAGCTCATGCAGGACCGTGGCCATGAGGCACAAATCCACGCTGGCCGCGTCCAGAGGAAGCGGGGCACTCACATCCGCCCGGAGGGGCCGGATGTGCTGGAAGCCCCGGAGGGCCGCGGCTTCCT
>JAFDHU010000141.1 GCA_019308625.1 Deltaproteobacteria bacterium | reverse complement strand
CCGGTGAATCTGCCTTCCGTGCCCCAAATCAAGCGGGCCCTGCGCCAAGTCCGCCTGGAGCTGAGCGACTTGGTTGGCGCCCTTTCCTGATTCCTGCCCGGATTACCAGCCCCTCCCTGTAACGGGTCAGTTTTGTTCCCGGTCCCATGTTCACCTTTGATTCTGTGGATTGCCGCGGCGGACGCCGCTGGAGGGGGAGGGGATAGTGGTATCCGGCCCTTGGTAAAAAAAAGACCGGAGGGCTTGGCCCTCCGGCCGGTTGATGCCCGCCGCCGGTAGCGGCCGGGAAGCGGCATTATTTCATCTTGGGCGGAGTGGACGGCTGGGGCGCAGTGGGCGTAGCCGCTATCTTGGCCTGGAGCTTTTTCATGTTCTCAGCGATGATGGGAGCGATAGTGCTTTTTTCGCCGCCCTGCTTGATGGGCTTGACCGCGGCGCACAGCCCTCCCACAAAGCAGGTCTGCTGCACTTTGTTGACATAGCGGTCAGCATATTCGCTGGCATCGGTCAGGTAGGCCAAGGCATCTTTGAGTTTGCCCTTTCTTTCTGCCAGGGCTGCCAGGTTGTTCAGGGCAAAGGGATTGTAGCGATCGGCTTTGAGGGCCTTTTTGAACTGGACCTCAGCAGCGTCATACTTGCCGTCCCGCATCATGTCAAAGCCCAGAACGATAGGGGTGAACACGTCTTTGGTCATCATGGCGCCGCCTTTGGGCTGGGCCATGACCGGGATGGCTACCATCAGGGCGAGGGTCAAAGTCAATACTGCGGTTACCAATTTTCTCATAGATTGCTCCTTACAGTTGATAATGGGGCTCCTGCCCCAGGTTCAGCCTAAGTTAAGGCCTGCTTGGGGAATGTCAAGGGCGGGGCCTCGATTGTTTGTCCGTTGGCGAGATAACCCGGCGAAATAACAGAAAAAGAAAATGCGGCAGCCAGCGGTTCGTCCCTTGGCAGGGAGCCTTGGCCTTCACAAAAGCTGCCCCTGGGTTTCTTCCGGGGCGGGGCCTTTCTTGCGGCGGGGGGCCCGCTTGAAGGTGGCCTCGGGCGCGTAGCGGGGATAAAGCAGCTCCTTGCCGGAGAGCAGGTCGCTGATGGTGAGGATTTGCAGCCGGGGGTACTTCTGGCCCGGGAGGCTTTCCGGCTCGTAGAAGCCGGCGGCCGCGGCTTCGGCCCACATGGGCCGGGTGGGCTCATGCAGGCAGAGGAACGCGCCGATGACCGCCTTCTCCCGCTCCATCACGCCCATCAGGTCCCGGATCTGGCTGACGGCGAGGTGTCTGCCGCTCTTCACCTGGACCACGATTTTCTTGGCCTTACCCGTGTTGTCGTCAAAGAAGTAAATATAGCCGTCCACGCCGGTATCCGGTCCGCGTCGCTTGTCCCGGGCCGGCTGGGCCTCCACCAGGGACAGGGCCCACCATTCAAACTGGTGGCGGTTCACCTCCGCCAGGGCGCAGGCGCTGGTGTAGTCCTGGGGGACGCCGATGATTTCGTAAGGGGAGAGCTCGGCCCCGAAGGTGTCGTGCAGGCGCTTTTTGATGAGAGTGATGGCCAGGTGGGTGATCTCGGCCACCACCACCGCGGTGCCGCAGCCGCAGAAGGGGTCCAGCACGATATCCCCTTCATGGCTGGAGGCCCGGATGATGCGCTCCAGCAGGGCCTCGGGTTTCTGGGTGGGGTAGCCTAAAGTTTCTTTTTGATGTCCATGAAGATGTTCAATATCATCCCAGATATCTGTAGTTAAGGTTCCAGGCATTTCATCCAAATACCTTTTATAACGGGCAACGCCTCCCTTTTCTGGAATAACAACTCGGCCTTCCTGCCAAGCTTTCATCATTCTTTCTCTTGTCCAACGCCAAACCCGAACAACTCCACTACCTGGTGGGAATTCATAAGTAAGATTTGGTCTGTCCTTGTTTGGATTTGTCAAGTCAGCTAAAAAATATCGCCGACCAGTTTCTGGTTCTATAAAACGATAAAATCTATTTATGTAATCTTGGTCATGTTCTCTATATTGTGGAAGAAATATGGCTCTTTCTGACTTTGTATAGAAAAAAATAACATCATGAGAGCGTGAGAAACGTTTTGCTGCATGAGCTTTTGGTTGTGACCTTCTCCAGATAATTTCATTACGGAAATTTTTCAACCCAAATATGCTATCAAGGACTAATTTAACAAAGTGGCTCGCCGTTGGGTCACAATGCAGGTAAATACTGCCGGTGGGCTTGAGCACCCGGTGCATTTCCACCAGGCGGATGGCCATCATGGTGAGATAGGCCATCATGTCGTTCTGGCCCAGGAAGGCCCGCAGGGCCTGGAGCAGGTCGGCCAGCTTGCGGGGCCCGGCGGTCACCACTTCATGGTAGGCCTCTTCGGATTCCCGCCCCCACTGCCAGGTGTCCTCAAACGCGGTAATCTGGGCCGCGGAGGCCTCCCCGGATTTTTCCCGGAACAGCACGTTGTAAGTGGCCTGGGAGTTGAAGGGCGGGTCCAGGTAAATCAGGTCCACGCTGGCCGTGGGGATATAGGTCCGCAGGATGTCCAGATTGTCCCCGAAATAAAGCTGGTTCTTCCAGTCCGCCAAATCATTCACCTCCCAAGTCCTCCAGCAGGGACGCCACCGCGGCCCGGAAAGCAGGCAGCTTTAAGCAACCTGTTCTTTTATCTATAAAAACAGTAATTTTCGGGTTTTGTAAAGCACTAATGCAAAACCTTAGGGCAGGGAAAGGTGCTCCCTGGCCCTCTTCCGGCCCCGCCTTTTTGCCGACCTTCCCGCGGGTGCGGCCCCTTCTCCCTAATACTTGTAGCCCACCGGCATGACCAGCAGGGGTTCGTGGTTGGCCGGCAGTTGGAGGATCTGGGCCAGGGCCCGGTCCTCAAAGGCCCCCACGCGCCGGTACTCCGCGGCGATGACCACCATGACCGGGGCCTCGGCCATCCAGCTCTGATACAGGGAGGTCCGGGCCACCAGCGCCCGGAGGTCGCCCTTGGCCCCGGTGGGCTCCAGGGCATGGGCTTGGGGCAGGTAGCGGTAAAGGCCGGGGGCCAGGTCTTCCACGCCCCGCTCCCCCACCACCAGGTAGAGCTCCAGGGGGTAGGTGGCCCCGGCGGAAGGTGCGGTGCGAAAGCCCCGGGGGTCGCTCACCCCGTCCGCGCCCCACAGGAGCTGGGACACCTGGTTAAGGGTCAGGGACCGGGAGGCGAAGTGCCGCACGGTGCGCCGCCGCTGCAAAGCCTCCTCAACGGACAGGGTCCCCTTATGAGCCGGGGCGGGGAGCTTGACCACGTCCTTTCCCTGCCCCAAAGCCGCGCTGGTCAGCAGGATCAACAGTGCCATGAGTGTGCTCCGGATGGTCTTCATGGGGGGTTCGTCTTCAATTTTGTGGAGTCCAAGAATCATGACCCTTCGTAAGCCCGGCGGTTTCTCTCCATTGGGACGCGGCTTTGGTCCCGGAGGGCTGCGAGAGTCACCTCCCGGCACCGGATGAAGGCCTGCTCCATGAGCCTCTCCAGATTGAGCACATCCTCCCGGTTGTATTGCAGGAGCAGGGGCAGGGCGGTGCGGTCGCCCCGCAGATGGCGCTCCCACAGCAGCACTGCGTCGTAGCCGTCCAGGCCCGCCACTTCGGGGGCGCGGTGGATGCCGAAGCGGAGCTCAATGCGCTTCAAGCCCCCCTTGAATCCCAGACGGGCCAGAATAAAGCGCAGGTCCAGATGCACGGGCGGCAGGCGCAGGCCGGGGAAATAGGCCCTGAGCACTGGCAGGTCAAACTGGGTGCCGTTAAAGGTGATGAGCAGGTCCAGGTCCGCCAGGGCGGCCGGAAAGTCCTCCAGGTTGATGCCGTGGACAAACTGACGGAAGGTGAAGCCGTCGTAGAGACCAGCCACCGTGACCTGGAGGGCCGGCCAGGCCGAGCCGTAGGTCTCAATGTCCAGATAGGCGGCCCGGGCCCGGAAGTGGCGGAACAGCCGCCAGTGTTCGGACCCCGGCAGGCGGCAGGCAAAATAGCCGGCTTCCTGCTGGTGATCCAGGGATTCCCAGAGGAGTTCCTTGAGGAGATCCAGGCGGCCCGGACCCAGGCCGGCAATCTGGCCGGCAGCCAGGAAATCCTCCCAGGTGGCCAGCCCCACCCGCCAAAAGTGGGCCTCGGTTTTCAGCCCTACTCCCGGGAGATGAATGAAGGTGTGTTTCAGCATGCGGCGGTTCCCGAAGGGTGCGGCTTTTCCCCGGCGGAGGGGAGAAGGTCAGCCCCCTCCATTTTATCCAAAGCTCCGGAAAACTAAAACTTTATCGCGGCGCTGGGGAGAATGGTTTTGAGGGGAGAGGGCAGGGGTCCGTGACCGGCGGCCCCCTCTCCCAAAGACTATTTTGCCCGGGCCTCCGATGACTTCGGGGTGCGGGCCCGGATTTTCAGGAAAATCAGGCAGCCGGAGGTGGCCAGGCCCACAACTCCCAGGCCCAGAAACACCCGGTAGAGGTGCCCCGGCCAGCCGCCCCAGAAGTGCAGCCGGCTGAACAGCCCGAAGAGGTCGTGAAACTTTAGCAATTCTTCCAAAGACAGCAGGGCTCCGGAGGCGGCCTGCATAAAAATGAACAGGGCCAGGATAATTCCCATGGTGCGGTGCCATTTGCGTAACCGGGCTTCGGTCATTAGATTCCCTCAGGCAGGCTGGGTCAGTGACTGCGGCAATAACGGCCGGCGGCTACGGTGACCCCGCAGGGGGCAGCGGTGGTTTCTCCCTCGGGGACACCGGCCGCGAGGCTCCGGCTGGCGGTTTCGCCCCAGGCTGGACGCGCTCCAGCCGCCGCCGGGTCCGCTCCTTAAGCTCCCGCAGACGGGCCTCCAAAATGGCCAGACCCTGCTCCAGGGAAGGCGCCATGACGGTGACCTCCCCTTTGTTGATGATAAGCCGCTTCAATTGGGGAATTTTCACTCCTGCGGCGGCCTTCAGGTACACCGGCTGGATGTAGATTATGGCCCCCCTGACCGGCAGCAGGATCATCTTGCCCCGCTCCACCTGGGAGCCCAGTTGGTTCCACAGAGTGAGTTGCTCGGAGATGGCGGTATCCTGGTCAATGAAGGCGTCCACCTGGGAGGGGCCGTAAACCAGGAGTCCCTTGGGGAAAGTATACGTCACCATCTTGCCATAGTTGTCCCCGTCACAGCCTACCACGCACAGGGTCCGCAGGTTGGAGCGGGCCCGGGGGGTCATGGGGCAGATGAGAAGAAATTCAAACTTGCTCCGGTCAAGGAGGTTCAAAGTAAGGTAGTAGGGCCGCAGGCGGACAGTTTCACTGCCGTGCTGCACCTGGGGAAACTCCAGGAGGTCCTCCTGCTTGTAAAACACCTCCGGGTCGGTCTGGTGATATTTGGCGAACATCTCCATCTGGATGTCAAACAGGTCCTTGGGATAGCGCAAATGGGCTTTCAGCTCCGGTGGCAGGCGGTCCAGACTTTTGAGCAGCCCGGGATACATGCGTTGGTAGGCCCGGATGATGGGATCCTTGGGGTCGGCCAAGTAGTAGTCCACCGTGCCGTGGTAGGCATCCACCACAATCTTTACCGAGTCCCGGATGTAGTTCAGACCCTTGGCGTGGGGCTCCGCAAAGGGATAGCGGTCAGAGTGGGTATAGGCGTCCAGGATCCAGAAAAGCCCCTTTTTGGTCACTACAATATAGGGGTCTTCATCCAGGAGCAGAAACGGCGTGATGGTTTTGACGCGCTCTATGATGTGGCGGCGAAAGAGAATACGGCTTTGGCGGTTGGTCTTGGTGGTGAAGAAAATGTCCCGGTCGCCGAAATAGACGGCGAACACCAGCTTGCGCAGGAGGGAGCTAACCGGAACGCCGCCCTGCCCCTGATAATCCGACAACTGGAAGCCCTCCTCCAGGGGATAATCAATTTCCCGGCTGTCGTTGGGAGCGATGGCATAGCCGTAATCCCCCAGGCCATAGTAAATGCCGGGCTGCTCAATAGTGAAGCCGTAGTCCGAGCGGGGTGGGATGTCCTGGATGAACCAGGTCATAGGTTCCTCTCCGCCCTGGGCCGCGGGAGTCATGACCACCCCGTAGCCGTGGGTGTATTTCAGACGTTTGTTAATCCAATTGCGTGCCCCGACGGGGAGGTTTTCCAGGCTTAACTCCCGGGGAGCCAGAAACACCTGTTGGCGCACCTGATTGACGGTGTAGCGGTCCACATCCACGGAAGTGAAGCGGTAATAAGTGCGCAGTTCCTGGAGTTGCTGGTAGACGTCCTTTAAGACTTCCTGATCCCATACCGGGATGTTGCGCAGGCCCAGCCTGATCTCAGGTGCCCGGAGGTCCCAGGAAACATCGGTGATCTGGTATTCCCGCTTCTCCATCCGGGTCAGGTCGTAAGCCGCCAGGGTGCTTTGAATGCTTTTGGCTATATAGGGCTTTTCCCGGGAAATTTCGTTGGGTTTGACGATGTACTGCTCCACCAGGGTGGGAAGAAACGGCGAGTAGCGGGCCCAGAGCACCACTGCGAACACCATGCCCACCAGCACCAGGACCCGCAAGCCTCGGCGGGTGTTGATATAAAACAGGAGGCACCCGGCGGTAGCCGACAGCAGCAGCAGCGACAGCCAAATGAGGGGCAAAATCACCCGCATCTCCACAAAGCCGGGGCCGTAAAAGACCTCCGCATGGGTGGAGACGTAAAGCAAGGCGTAGCGTTGCAGCCACAAATCCCACAGACCTACCAGGAAGACAAGGAAAACCAGGAGACTCAGATGGATGTTGGCACCCCCAGGCAGGTGCCGGTCTTTCTCCCTTAAGACCCGGCTTTCCAGCCAGTAGAGCACCAGCACCCCGGCAAGCAGCAGGATCAGGGCCACAAGCAGGGTCCACAGCAGCTCCAGATATATGGGCAGGGAAAAGAGATAGAAACTGATATCTTTGCTGTATATCGGGTCAGCCACGCCGGTTCGGGGGGCGAACAAAAAAAGCAGGGTTTCCTCCCAGCGCCGGAACAAGGGCCAGGCCAGGAGCACCGCCAGGGCCAGGGAGAAGGGGGTGTATACCTTCAGGGAACCGGAGCGGAACTTTTCCACCAACTGGCGGGCCCGGGAGCGGGCTGCAGCTGAAGGCATGGCCTTTGCCGCCGGACTCCGCAAAAACCGGGAGGCCACCCAGAAGTTCAGGAAAAAAATCAGGAAGAACAACAGGGCAAAACCGCCCAAAATCAGATAGCGGTAAGTCAGGCGCAGGTAAAAGTAGGTTTTGTAGCCCAGGGAGCTGAACCACCACAGGTTGACCAGGAAATCCATAAACAGCAGGGAGGAAAGCACATACAGGACAGCCAGGGCAACGCCCGCGAGAGTCAAGAGTTTAAGCCAGCGCCAGACACGAGACATGGAGGAAACCTTGACATGTTGCGGGATAATTTACCATTAACCAGGCCCGGTGTCACCTTGCCCGGAACCGAAGGATGGCCAGGCCCGGTGGAGCCTTGCTTTTCCTCTTTCTTGAGAAAATATTTAATTGTCATTCTTCCTTCAAAATCGCCGCCAAGTGTGGCCGGATGGCCCGCCAGGCAGGGTAGGCTCCGGCAGCCAGTCCCAGGGCCGACACCAGGATGAAGGTCTGCCAGTAGATACCGGGGGTGAAAAACAGGCGGATGGTCCAACCGAAGGCCTGCTTGTTGATGACCAGAATGAGCAGCAGGGCCAGCAGCGAGCCGGCCGCGGCCCCCAGAAGGAAGCTCAGCACACTGGCCAAGCCGGATTCCACCAGCACCATGCCCATAATCTGGCGGCGGGAGGCGCCCAGGGCCTGCAACAGGGCCAGCTCCCGCTCCCGGTCCATAATCAGCACCAGAAAAGTGGTGATGATGCCGAACACGGCCACTACTACGGCTACGCCTTCCAGGGCATAGGTAAGGGCGAAGGTGTCATCAAAAATCTTCAGGATGCCGCGGCGCAACTCTGCATGCGACAGGGCCAGCAAGCGGTAGCGGCGGCCATAGCGCTTCTGGAGCCGCTGCTGAAAGTCCCTGATGCGGCTTTTGTCCTTGAGATAAAGCCGCACCGCGTTCAGATGGGTATCCTGCCAGAAGCGGCGGAATTGCCTGAGGTCCATCCAGATGCTGGGGCCATCAGTGCGGTAGTCGTAGAACACCCCGGCCACGGTGAGGGGTCGATCGCCGGAAGGGGTGGGCAGCACCAGGGTGTCGCCTTCCCGGTAGCCGAAGGTGGAGGCCAGGGGCTCGGAGATGACCACAACTCCCTGGGAATTTGAAGGCCCAGGTCCCTCCCGGCCCGCACCCGCCACCTGAGCCATGATTTCCTCCAGGTTCCCCCTCCGGAACCACAACCCCCCATGCCGGGCCAGGACCTCAAAGCTGCCACCGATTACCAGGATGAAGCGGTCCCGGAAAGGAATGCGGACACAACGGTAGAGATAGATGTCATCCACCTCCGGATCCCGGCGCAGCTCGGCCACGATTTCCGGAGGCAGGTAGTCGTCATAGGCCGCGGTGGAGAAGATGGCCGGTCCCAGAAAAATATCGCCGCTGATAGACCTGGTGACCCACCGGTCTACGGTTTGCCGGAAGGAGCCAATCATCACGGCCACGGCGATAAGCAGCCCCAGGGCACAGGCCAAGGCGGCGATGCTGACCGCACTGCGGGACAGGGAACCGGACAGGTAGCGGCAGCCCAAATCGCCGGCAGGACCCAGGAAATGCCGGAAGGGTCGGGCCGCCAGCCGTCCCAGCACCCGGGCGCTCAAGGGGGTGAACAGGGCGAAGGCCAGAAGAATAAGGAAGGCCGCGGCGAAACCGGGCACCGGTGGCCCGGCGCCGGTTTTCCAGACGGACAGGACGCCGGCCAGCAGCAGGGCGGCCAGACCTGCCAAGGCCAGCAGACCGGCCCGGCCCTCCAGGCGCTCTTCCAGTTCTTCCCGATGCCACACGGCCCGCACCTTGGTTTGGGCGGCTTCCCAGGCCGGAATCAGGGCCGCCAGCAGGGTGGCCCCCAGGGCCAGGCCCCAGGCTTGGGCAAACAACGGCGGGTTCAAAGCCAGCTCCCGGGCCTCCACCGGAGTATAAAGGGAGGTCAGGGTGTGGCTCATGAATCCCAGAACGGCCTGGGCCGTGATGACACCCAGACCCAACCCCACCAAACCTCCCACCAGGCCGCTTACCGCACCCTCGGCCAGGAAAAGGGCCAGAACCTGGCCTTTGGCCATCCCCAGGGTGCGGAGCAGGCCGATTTCCCGTCGCCGCCGCACCACCGACAGAGTCACGGACTGGTAGATGAGAAACATGCCCACAAACAGGGCGATGGCCGAAAGCACCGACAAATTGAGGCGATAGGAGGAAACCAGGCCTTCCATCTGCTTGGCCTGGGCTCCGGGCCAACTTACTTCCACCCCGGGGGGCAGGGCCTGTTTGAGTTTTTGAGCAAACTCCGGAGAGTCACTCCCCAGGATATCAATGTAGTCCAGCCGGCCCACCCGGTCCAGGAGCTCCTGGGCCCAGGCGATGTCCATGAGAAGCAGCCCGCCTTCCAGGGGATAAAGGCCCTCTTCGGTCCGGAAGACGCCCACCACTTCCAGCTGCTCCTGGCGGGAGCCCACAGCCACCGGCAGGATGTCCCCGGCTTGCAAGCCCAGGCGCCGGGCCAGGGGCTCGCTCACCAGCACTCCCCGGGGCCGCGTCAGGAAGTCCCTCAGCACCTGGAGACTTGGCCGGTGGTCCTGAAGAAACTCATAGCTCCGAAACCGGGCCTCCGAAAAGGGGTCAATGCCCAAAAGGAGCAGGGGACTGCCGGGCGGGTCCGTCAATTCCAGGACGGTTTCCACCACCGGCGCCGCGGCTTTTACCCCAGGCAACCGCCGCACCTTGAGGAACAGGGATTCATTCAGGGGGGCCCCAGGGCTGCTTAGGCGCCACTGGGCCCGGCCTGCCACGGCCAAAACGCCGTTGGAGAAACTTTGCAGGGCGCT